>DATKSX010000312.1:0-3335 GCA_035531415.1 Chitinophagaceae bacterium | reverse complement strand
TATGCTCCAGGGCAAGCTTGATGATGCCTTCCATGTCCAGATACGGCTTCAGGGGGTCGTCATCCAGGCCGATTTGATAAGATTCATCGGCTTTGTAACGATGCAGGGAATACCGGTCCTCGAAAGTATACAGGGCGACGGTGCGGATCTTCAGTTCAGAGGCTGCCCGGAGGATCCGGATGGCGATCTCCCCCCTGTTGGCCACCAGGAGTTTTTGAATGCGGCGCAGCGATGTTCCGGACATGGTCGGGAGAAGATGAAGGTCGGCTGCAAAATTATAACAGAAGAACCAATATCCATTGAATGATATTTAATGACTATTCATTATTTTTAGAAATCCTCTAAAAATATTGCCTCTAAATTCCAACTATGTGGTCTTCTTACCTGAAAGGTTTCCGCGGCTATCTTTCCCTGGAGCGTTCCCTGTCCCCCCATTCGGTTGGGGCTTACCTGGCTGACGTGGGGAAGTTGACTCAATACCTGGAAGGTGAGGACCGGCTCCCGGCCCCGGCCGAAGTCCGCGCAGAGGACCTGACCGGTTTCATTCAATGGGTGGGGTCCCTGGGGATGACGGCATCCTCCCAGGCCAGGATCATCAGCGGCCTAAAGTCTTTTTTTAAATATCTCTTGCTGGAAAATGTAATTCAGTCTGATCCATCCGAACTTCTGGAATCGCCCAAACTGCGCAGAATCCTTCCCGATACCCTTTCTGTCGAGGAAATTGACCGGATGCTCGCAGCCATTGATTTAAGTAAGCCACAGGGCGAGCGGAACAAGGCCATTCTGGAGACCCTTTATGGTTGCGGAATCCGGGTCAGCGAGCTGGTGAATCTGAAAAAGTCGGGCCTCCACCTGGAAACCGGCTTCATCCGGGTTATTGGAAAAGGCAACAAAGAGAGGCTGGTCCCGATCGGAAGCCAGGCCGTAAAGCATATCCGGATCTACCTGGATTCAGGTTCCAGGCAAAACGCCCAACCGGGACAGGAGGACTACCTGTTTTTGAACCGCAGGGGATCGAAGATGAGCCGGGTGATGGTTTTTCTGATCGTCAAGGACCTGGCCCGAAGGGCCGGAATCCAAAAAACCATTTCCCCCCATACCCTGCGCCATTCTTTCGCCTCCCACCTGGTGGAGGGCGGAGCCGACCTGAGGGCTGTGCAGCAAATGCTTGGGCATGAAAGCATTACAACGACCGAGATTTATACCCACCTGGACCGGGAATTCCTGCGCCAGACTCTGGAAGATTTCCACCCCTCTTTCCGGCATTAAAAACCCCATTTTGATTTGGCAAAATCCCCGGGGGGTGGTATCTTGCTACCGTCTTTTTTCTTTTCAGCCATAATTTCCGATGAACCAGACCAATAAACACAGGGGAATCCTGTTTGTGCCCGTATTGGCTTCGGCGCTGCTCTGCGGCGTCGGCATCTACCTATGGTGGAAAGGCATATCCTACGATCTAGCCTGCTTCATGATGATCTTCTTCGGCATGGCAACTGTGGTGTTTGGTTATGATGCCCTTACCCGGGATCATAACCGGACCAGCCCCCGACAGCAGGGAGGACTTGCCTCTTCCCATGCACCGGGCGATGCCCAGGCGGAACAGTTCATCATCTCGGAATCCCGGTAACGGGAGGCTTCCAGGCAGGTCAGCGGTCGTTAAGGATAATCGCCTTTCCCAGGTGAAGGGTCCATGCTATGCCTATAACCAAAAGGCATCCCACGACATTCAGCCAGAGGAAGGACAGCCACGCTGTCTTGTAAATGCCGATCACCCCGATTTCCGCAACTACGGCGGCCCAGAAAACGGCCGTCCCGGATACCTTTTTGCTGTAGAATGCCATCAGGAAAATGCCCAGGATGGTGCCGTAAAACAGCGATCCCAACACATTGACCGCCTCGATCAGGCTTCCCAAGCCTTGGGCGAACTGTGCCACCCCAATGCAGAACAGACCCCAGAATACGGTCCACCATCGGGAAGCCCTGAGGTAATATTGGGGAGACCCGTCTTTTTTCCAGATCCGTTTATGGATATCCACCAGACTGGTCGAAGCCAGGGAGTTCAGGGTTGCCGAGGTAGATCCCCAGGTCGCCAGGAATATGACTGCGATAAGCAGGCCCACCAGTCCCCTGGGCAGATAATCTTTAACAAAATGAAGGAATATATAGTTGGTGTCATCCCGGTCGATTCCAGGGAGGGCCCGGTGAACCAGCGCGACCACTTTTCCGTGAAGGGCATTGGAGGCTGCTTCCAAACGGTGCAGGGTATCGGTGATCGATGCCTCCAGGGGCAGGTTTTTTTGGTGCAGGGCCGCCACCAGTTCATCCACCTTTTGGCCCTTGGTGGATTCCAGGAGGGCGAAACGGTCATTGATCCTGTGCATGGCCGGTCCATAGGGGGTGGTGTAGATCTCCCGGACTGCTGCATCATTGAAAAACACCGGGGCCTTCGCATACAGATAGAACACGAAAAGCAGGGCGCCGATCAACAGAATGAGGAACTGCATCGGGATCTTGATCAGCCCGTTGAGCAATAAGCCCATCCGGCTTTCCTTCAGGGACTTTCCGGTAAGGTATCTTCCAACCTGGGACTGGTCCGTTCCGAAATAGGAAAGGGCCAGGAAGAAACCCCCGATGGTTCCGCTCCAGATATTGTATTTGTCCTGCCACCAGGTCCTGCTGGTCACATGGATGGTCGGCACGATTACATTGAGTTTTCCCAGTTTGCCGGACACATGGAGGGCATCGGTGAAACTGATGCCTGCAGGAAGCAGGTGGACCACGATCCAACCGGCCAGGGCCATCCCCGCAAAGATGATGAACAGCTGGAGTTGCTGGGTGTAGGCCACGGCCCGGGCTCCTCCCAGCACCGTGTAAATGATCAGCAAGCCTCCCATGAAGATATTGGTCCAGTAAATGTTCCAGCCCAGCAGGGAGGAAAGAATGATGGAAGGGGCATAAATGCTGATCCCCGTGGAGGCTCCCCGCTGCAACAGGAAGAGCCCGGAGGCCAGCACCCGGGTCTTGAGGTCGAACCGGGTTTCCAGGAATTCATAGGCCGTGTACACTTTCAGCCTTCGGAAAATCGGCACGAACCCGATGCAGAGCACTACCATCGCAATGGGAAGCCCGAAATAATATTGCACAAAACGCATCCCGTCCGTATAAGCCTGTCCGGGTGCCGAAAGAAAGGTGATTGCGCTGGCCTGGGTGGCCATAATGGAAAACAGCACGATGTACCAGGGCATTTCCCGGTCTCCCAGGAAATAATCTGCCATGTTATGCTGCTTTCGGCTTTTCTGGATGCCGTAAATCAGGATTAATGCGAGGGTAAGGAT
>DATKSX010000311.1:0-6342 GCA_035531415.1 Chitinophagaceae bacterium | reverse complement strand
GACCTGGCAAGGCAGAACATCGAGTCCCGGATCAATGAAGCCAGGACCTTGCTTCCTCCGGGGGTGCAGATCACGGTGGAGAAGATGAATCCCTCCATCCTCCAGGTCATGGGCTATTCCCTGCAAAGCAATTCCCGGTCTCCCATTTCCCTGAAAATGTTGGCTACCTATACCGTCAAGCCCTTTCTGTCCCAGGTCAACGGAGTGGCGCGCATTGACATCATGGGAGGGAAGACCAAAGAATACTGGGTGGAGCTGAACCAGCAGAAAATGAACCAGCTTTCGGTCACCCCCAAAATGGTTGCCGATGCGCTTTCCCAAACGGACTTTCTGCTGTCCAACGGGTATATGTCCGATTTCAGAAGGCTGTACCTCTCGGTTACGGACGCCACCATGCATGGCCCGAATGACCTCCAGAATGTCGTGATCACCAACAATCAGAAAAGGGTGCTCCGGCTCGGCGATGTGGCTAAGGTCGAGGTCCATGAGGCCATAGAATATGTCCGCATCAATGCCAATGGCAGGGATGCCGTCCTGGTCGGGGTGATCAAGCAGCCGAATTCCAACCTGATCCAACTATCCCGGGATGTCGAGGCCAAGGTCGTTGCGCTTCGCAAGATCCTGCCCCCCGACGTGACCATCACGCCTTACTATGTCCAGGCAGACTTCGTGAACGATTCCATCCGAAGCGTAAGTGATGCGCTCTGGGTCGGGATCCTGCTGGCGATCATCGTGGCCATCTTTTTTTTGCGATCCGCCCGGGCCAGCTTCACCATCCTGATCACCCTTCCGGTCACCCTGGCATTTACCCTGGTGGCCCTTTATTCCGTGGGCTATACCTTCAACATCATGACCCTGGGCGCCATCGCGGCATCCATCGGGCTGATCATCGATGACGCCATCGTGGTGATGGAGCAGATCCACCGCACCCATGAGGAGTATCCCGATACCGATTCGATCACCCTGGTGGCCAGGGCGATCGAATACCTGCGGGGTGGGATGATCGCTTCCTCAGCCAGCACGATCGTGATCCTGCTCCCCTTTATTTTCATGACCGGAGTTGCGGGTGCTTATTTCAAAGTCCTTGCGATCACCATGATCATTACCCTGACCTGCTCCTTCCTGGTCACCTGGCTGGGACTGCCCATGGTTTACCTGCTTCTTTCCCCAGGAGGCGGAAAAAAGCCCCAAACCCATTCCTCCAAAGCCGTCAAGCCCCGCAAGTGGGTCTCCTTCTTTATTTACAGGCCCTGGATCGGCCTGGTTATCGTGGCGCTGCTCGGGGTGATGATCTGGCTGATCATTCCCAGACTGCAGACCGGCTTTTTGCCGGACATGGATGAAGGCACGATCGTGCTGGACTATGTCTCTCCCCCGGGAACTTCCCTGGATGAGACGGACCGGATGCTGCGGGAGGTGGAGAAGATCATCATCGCCCAGCCGGAGGTGGAAAGCTATTCCCGCAGAACCGGGACCCAGATGGGGTTCTATATCACCGAACCCAACACGGGGGATTACCTGATCCAGCTGAAAAAACCCCATACCGAGACTACCAACCAGGTGATCGACGACCTGAGGCAGAAGATCGAAGCCTCCCAGCCCGCCCTTCGGGTAGATTTCGGGCAGGTGATTACCGACATGCTGGGAGACCTGATGAGTTCTGTTCAGCCCATCCAGATCAAGATTTTTGGGGACAACCAGGACCAGCTCCAGAAGTACAGCCGCCAGGTCGCGGCCATCTGCAATACGGTCCAGGGCACCGCAGATGTGTTTGACGGCATCGTGATCACCGGCCCTACCGTCGATGTCCAGCCCAGGCCGGACATGCTGTCCCAGTTCGGGCTCAGCCCGGCTTCCCTCCAATTCCAGATCCAGACCCTCCTGCAGGGCAATGATGTTGGCCAGGTCCTGGAAACAAACCAGGTCACCACCGTACGGATGATCTATCCAGGGTCCACCACGAGAGGAGTCTCTGATATCCGTAACTCCGATCTCTTCCTCCCGGACGGGAGGCTGCGCCAGCTTTCTGATTTCGCCACCGTGACGATCGATTCCGGCCAGGCCGAGATCCAGCGCGAGGACCTGCAATCCATGGGAGTGGTCACCGCCCGGCTCAACAACAGGGACCTGGGCTCGGTCATTTCGGAAATCCGCAAAAAGATCGCGGCCCAGGTCCATCTTCCGGGCGGATATCATATCAGTTACGGAGGAGCCTATATGGAACAGCAGAAGTCTTTCAGCGAGCTGCTGATGATCCTGGCCTCCGCAAGCCTGCTGGTGTTTGGGGTCTTCCTGTTCTTTTCCAGGGACCTGCTGAGCAGCCTGGGCATTCTCTTCATCGCCCTGCTGGGCTGTTCCGGATCCCTGCTGGCCCTGCTGATCACCCATACCCCGCTTAATGTGGGAAGCTACACCGGGATGATCATGATCGTGGGGATAATCGGGGAGAATGCCATCTTCACCTTCCTGCAGTTCTCCGATACGAACCGAACCCAGGGGGTGGATGACTCCATTATTTATGCCATTTCCACGCGGCTCCGGCCCAAACTGATGACGGCCATCGGGGCCATCATCGCCCTGCTTCCTTTGGCCCTGGGTATCGGTACCGGTGCCCAGCTGCACCAGCCGCTCGCCATCGCGGTGATCGGAGGTTTCCTGATCGCGTTGCCCCTGCTGCTGGTGGTGCTCCCCATAATGCTGCGCCAGGTGTATATTCGCAGGGAAAAAAGAGCAGTTGCCTAAAAAGGTTGTTGTCATCGGTCCTGAATCCACCGGAAAAACCACGCTCAGTCAATCCCTTTCCTCCCATTATCAGGTTCCCTGGGTACCCGAGTATGCCCGGGAATTTATTGACAGGCTGGGAAGGCCCTATGAATTGGAAGACCTCACCCGGATCGCCAGGGGGCAGCTGGAACGGGAGGACCGCGGGCTCCGGGAGGCCGGGGAATTACTGATCTGCGACACCGACCTGTATGTGCTCAAGGTCTGGAGCGAACACGCTTTCAATACCTGCGATCCCTGGATCCTGGGTCAGATCGCGGAAAGGAAATATGACTTGTACCTGCTCACCTATATCGACGTGCCCTGGACCGATGACCCCCAGCGGGAACATCCCGAACCTGCCATGAGGGCCTATTTTTACCAGGTATACCGGGATATCGTCATACAATCCGGAACTCCCTGGAAGGAGATCCGGGGAAACCAACCGATTCGCCTTTCCCAATCCATCGAATCCATCGGCAAAATTTTGAACCTGCACCGGGAGGGAACCATTAATCCGGAAACCCTATGACCAGCGGCCTGCTTTCCGTGGTGATCCCCGCCTTCAACGAAGCGGCAACCATCACGCAGATCCTGGACCAGATCGGAGCTTCCAGGCTTCCCGGGGGGATCGGAATGGAGCTGATTGTGGTGGATGATGGCAGTACCGACCGCACCCGGGAATTGGTGGAGGAATATGCCAGCCTCCGCCCCGGGATCAGCCTGACCCTGGTGGGTTCGAAGCAAAACCTGGGAAAGGGGGCGGCCCTGCGGCTGGGAGTCTCCCGGGCCTCGGGAGATTGGATCATCATTCAGGACGCTGACCTGGAATATGATCCCAGGGAATATGTCCTGCTCCTCCAGCCTATTCAGGAAGGGCTTGCAGACGTGGTCTATGGCAGCCGCTTCATGGGAGGAAATCCTCACCGGGTCCTGTTCTTCTGGCATACCATCGGCAACCGGTTCCTCACCTTTTTATCCAACCTGTTCACCAACCTGAACCTCACCGACATGGAAACCGGATACAAGATGTTCCGGGCTCCCCTGCTGAAATCCCTGGTCCTGCGGGAAAACCGTTTCGGTTTTGAACCCGAGGTAACCGCGAAGGTCTCGCGGGTACCTGGGGTGCGGATTTACGAAGTGGGCATATCGTATTATGGGCGGACCTATGACCAGGGGAAGAAGATCAAATGGAAGGATGGGACCCGGGCGATCTGGTGCATCCTGAAGTACAACCTGTTCAGTCGCCGACCCCGCTCCTGACCCGGACCAGGAAGTAAGGCCTGGTGGTTCCGGCCCGGGTCCCTGGATTCAGGAACCGTCCCGTGAGCAGGCTGACCCCGTAATCACTTCCCGAAAGCACTACCGAACCCCCTTCCCCCTTTAGGGAGGCCAGGTGCCCGGAATCCGTCAGGATAAAACGATCCCCTTTCATTTCCTTCAGGGAATCCGGATTTTCCAGAACCGGGACGATCCTACGGCTGTAAAAGTTCAGGGACCTGGATTGGTTGGGGACCCCCAGAACATAAAACCGACCGGGAGGGACCCGGTGATCCGCTACCCACCTTCCGGCTACCGAGCCCATCTCGAAGTGAAGAAGCTTCGGGTATATATAGCCGTTCAGGATCAGGTTGATCAGGACCATGGCCCAGAGACAGCGCAGGACCCAGCCGTAGGGAGATTTTCCGGATATGAAGAAAACCAACACGAACCCGATGGTAAGTGCCGCCAGGGTCCAGTAGCCCGCACTCCGGGGGAGAAAGGCCCATCCGCAGAGCAGGAAAGCGGTCCCGAATCCAATTACGATAAGGACATACTGCACCCCGCGGAGCCATCTGAGCAGGCTCCTGAGTTTTTCCTCGGTGACCAGTTCATAAATAAAGCGGCCCGTGAGAATCGCGGCCAGCGGAAACACGATGAAGATATAATGGGGAAGCTGGTAGTGGGATAACCCCAGGGAAATATAAGTCAGGGTGAACCCTCCGAGGCAGATCCATTCCTTTCCGCTAGGCACCCGGACCTTCCGGTTCCGCAGGGCCTGAAAGACCCGGTAGCCCCAGGCAACGAAAAACACCAGGCACCAGGGGAAAAAGGTCCAGAGCATGTTTTTTGCCAGGAATGCGAATCCCGCGTGGTTATCCCAGTTGCTTTGGCCCGTTATCCTCCCGAAGCTCTGGGTCCAGAAATAGAATTTCAGGCCGGATACCCCCCGCTGTCCGTTCACCAGTTTTTCCGGATGCAAATCGAATTGCCGGTACAGCCCGATCGCCATGGGCAACAGCATCACGAGGATAATTCCCAGGGCCACCAGGTAAGAGGGCCGAAACAGCTTCCTGTACTGCCGGGTCAGAATAAAATGGGTCCCGAACCCGAAAACGGGTACCAGCAGGGCGATGGGACCTTTGGTGAGCATTCCGACCCCGATCCCCAGGGCAGCAAGCACGAGATTGCGGGGCTTTCCCCGCAGGTCAAATTCGGCGAACTGCCAGAACCCGAATGCCACCGCCCCCATCAGGATGGTATCGGTCCTGCAATCGTTGGTCATCAGAAAAAAGCCCTGGCTGCTGGCAAGCACCAGGGCAGAGAGGGCTGCAACCGCCTCAGGGTAGAACAGCGTGGCCAGCCGAAATGCCGACCAAATCGCCAGCAGCGCGAACAGCAGGGAAGGGAGCTTGTATCCGAAATTATTGACCCCGAAAATGCTCATGGAAATACTGCAGGCCCAGAAAGTGAAGGGAGGCTTGTCCAGGTAATCCTTTCCCAGGTCATGGACCTGGAGCCACTGGTGAGAGGAAACCATCTCCCGGCTGATCTCGGCATACTGGGCCGCATCGGTATCCATGACATCCACCCTCAGCGCGGCGCAACAGACGGCGGTGATCACAATGATCCAAAACAAGAACTTTTTGCGGGAGAAAGGCATCAGGGGTCAAAAATAGGCATTGGAAGCAAAGGGGCTATTTCATACGGATCAGGGCCTGGATCCCGGGATCGGATTGGAGGTGGGCCATTTGTTCCAGGACCCAGGCCTGCCGGGAAAGCACGAAACGGGAAGGGGAGGCTGCCCTGAACAGGACCGGGTTGGGGAGGGTTGCCGCGATCAGAGCGGCCTGGCTCCGGTTGATCCGGGAGGCGGGACAGTGGAAAAAAGTTTGGGAGGCCGCCTGGATACCGAAAACTCCGTCCCCCATCTGGGCCTCATTCAGGTAAACCTCGAGGATCCGTTTTTTCCCCCAGATCAGTTCGATCATGAAAGTGAAATAAACCTCAAACCCTTTGCGGATCCAGGTCCTGCTTTGCCAGAGAAAGACATTGCGGGCCACCTGCTGGCTGATCGTGCTGGCCCCATGCAGGTGCCGGCTCCTTTCATTGTGTTTCACCGCCTTTTCAATGGAGCCGAAATCGAAGCCGTGATGAACGGTAAACCTTTGGTCTTCGGAGGCGATCACGGCCAGCTTGGCGTAGGGGGAGATCTGGCCATAGCCCACCCAGTCGTGATGGTAATGTTTATTCGTTCCGATCAGGCTGATCCGGCTGGCCAGCATAGTACAGGTGAAAGGGGGATTAACCCACCGGAGCAGG
>DATKSX010000310.1:0-5175 GCA_035531415.1 Chitinophagaceae bacterium | reverse complement strand
ATATATGTAATCGCCGATGAACAAAATTACCATATGAAGGTGCTGTCCCTGGTCCTGGGCCGGTTGGGAAAGCCCTATGCTTCCGGGTTATTCCATCTTTCTTATGGTATGGTGGATCTGACCACCGGGAAGATGAAGAGCCGGGAAGGCACGGTGGTGGACGCTGACGACCTGATCCGGGACATGATCGAAACTTCGGCTGCGCATGGGGAGGCCCAGGGGAAGGTGAAGGGTTTTTCCGAAAACGAACTCCTGGAGCTCCATCAAACTATCGGCATCGGAGCCATGAAATTCTTCCTCCTCCGGGTCAATCCGAAAAAAAGGATGGTATTCGACCCTGAGGAATCCATCGACCTGAACGGGTTCACCGCCCCATTCATTCAGTATGCCCATGCCCGGATCCGGTCCATCCTGAGGAAAGAACAGGATGCCTTCGCCCTGATGGTAGGAGATCCCGGGGACGGTCCGCTATTGCCCCTGGAAAAGGAGCTGATCCTCGTGCTGGAACGGTACAGCACCATGGTGGAAGAAGCGGCCCGGGAACTCGACCCTTCCGTTCTCGCGGTATACCTTTATGGTCTGGCCAAATCCTTCAACAGTCTTTACGCCGAACTGCCGATCAGCCGCGCGGAAACATCTCGAAAAAAAATCCTGCGGTTGCAGATCGCCCTGGCCACTTCAATCGTCTTATCCCGGGGAATGGGCCTGCTGGGCATCGGGGTGCCGGAAAGGATGTAAGCCGCAATACCTCACGGACCTGTTCCATTTTTACAACAAACATGGCCCTGCCTGGTCAGGGACCAGAAGGGAGGCGTAAACTACCATGCACTATGATACAGAATTTAAACCTAAACTCGAAGGCCACCATTGCATCGACTGTTTGATTTTCCGGGGTTATTTCCGGAACCCCCAATTGGTGTCGGGCACCCAGGGTGCCTGTTAAGCCGTTACCCTATCGTAACCTTTATGCTCTTACGTCCCGGGAAGATTTCCCCGGGTAACCCTATAGCATGTCAAAGATCTAAGGCAAAAATACAAAAAGACTAAAAAAAGCGGCAAGACCGCAGGGTTTCCGAACCCGAATTTTATGAAAAATACCTGATTTTTAAGGAAAGGAAACGCAGCAGAAACTCCGGTCAGTGAATCCCCCTGAACAGGCGGCTCCACCGGATCCCATGGTGTCCATAACTCATCCAGATGAACCAGGCCCTGCCCACGATATGGTCCTCCGGGACAAATCCCCAGAACCGGGAGTCCAGGGAATTATGCCGGTTATCCCCCATCATCCAGTAATAATTCATCTTGAAGGTATAGTGGTCGGCAGGCTTCCCGTTTATAAAAATGGTGCTGTCCCGAATGGCGAGTGAATTTTTCTCATAAGTCTGGATCACTCGCCGGTACAGGGCGATATTGGAAAGGTCCAGGTGGACCGTCGCGCCTTTCTTCGGGATCCATACCGGTCCGAAATAATCCGCATTCCATTTGAAATGGGCCGTATCATGGGGGAAAGCATCCAGGTCGGTGCCGGTGGCAATCTGCGGACTGATGTTGATCACGTTCGAGAATTTTCGAAGGGCGGCTACCCCGTCCTGGGTCAGGTCGAAGGTGTACATCAGTTTGTTGCCGTCCTGAACAGGATCCCCAAAGGGGGGATCGATTTTGAGCTCATCCAGCCGGTCTGCGTCGAAAGGAGTCTGGTTAGCCAAAACATCATAAAACATCTCGCTGTGGGGAGGCAGTGAGGCTTCCTTTCCATCCACAAAAACCACGCTTTTTCGGATTTCCAGGGTATCCCCTGCAATGGCGATGCAACGTTTGATATAATTTTCCTCCCGGTCGATGGGCCTGGTGACAATCGTATATTCTGGGTTGTTCAGCACCGACTGCCGGCCCATTTGCCGGACCAGCTGGTAATAGGTGTAATTTCCCTCCGTCTGGACTACCACCGTGTCCCCCTGGGGAAAATTAAAGACAACAACATCATTGCGCCGGATATGGCGCATGCCCCTGATCCGGTGATAGCCGAAATGCGGCCAGTTGGAATAGGACTGCAAATTGAACAAGGGCAGGGAATTGAGCGTGAAGGGCACTGCCAGGGGTGTCATCGGGATCCTCGGTCCATAGGTGATCTTGTCCACGAACAGGAAATCGTGCACGAGCAGGGATTTCTCCATGGAAGGGGTGGGAATCGTGTATGCCTCGAACAGGAAAGTCCGGATCAGGGTCGCAGCAACAATTGCAAAGATCGCAGCATCCACCCATTCGCGGAGGACGGATTTCCTGCGCTTCCTGGGAGCAGTCTGGTTTTGCTTTTGAGGTGCGGGGGACCCTTTCATCGATCGGATTTTAGTTTTTTTTTTGCCGCCAGCCCTGGTAAGCTCGTCAGGCCAGGGTACTCCGTCGGTCTTTTACGGAGAACACATATTGCTCCACATCCTCAGCGGTGATGGTTTTCCCCGAGAGAATCACCAGCCTTTCCACCACGTTATGCAGCTCCCTCACGTTTCCGGCCCAGGTCTTATCCATCAGCATTTTCATAGCCTGACCCTCAATGACCTTACGGGCGATCCGGTATTCTTCACAAATTTCGTCAAGAAACCTTTCAGTCAGTTCCGGAATATCCTCCCTTCGATCATTGAGGGTGGGTACATGCAGGATGATCACGCTCAGCCGATGGTAGAGGTCAAGCCGGAAATTCTTTTCATTCACCTCCCGCAGCAGGTCCTTGTTGGTGGCCGCCACCACCCGCACGTCCACCTGGATCTCCTTTTCCCCTCCCACCCGGGTGATTTTTCCCTCCTGCAACGCCCGAAGCACTTTGGCCTGTGCGCTCATGCTCATATCCCCGATTTCATCCAGGAAAAGAGTCCCTCCATGGGCCTGTTCGAACTTTCCGATCCGCTGCTTGATGGCTGAGGTGAAGGAGCCCTTCTCATGCCCGAACAGTTCACTTTCAATAAGCTCTCCGGGAATCGCCGCGCAATTCACCTCCACCAGCTGGCTGGCGCTCCGCTGGCTTTTTTCATGAATCCACCGGGCCACCAGTTCCTTTCCCACCCCGTTATCCCCGGTGATTAGCACCCTGGCCTCGGTAGGAGCCACCTTATCAATGGTTTCCCGGATCTTCTGTAAGGCTTCGGAGCTGCCAATCATTTCCTGGGCAGCAATTGCCTTCCTTCGGAGGGTCCTGGCTTCCTTCACCAGATTGGTCCGATCCATCGCGTTTCGAATGGTAATGAGGAGCCGGTTCAGGTCGGGGGGCTTGGAAATATAGTCGAAAGCGCCTTTTTTTACGGCTTCCACGGCCGTATCGATATTGCCGTGGCCTGAAACCATGACCACCGGAATGTCCGGGTTGAACTCCCGGGCTTTTTCCATGAACTCCATGCCATCCATCTTGGGCATCTTGATATCGCACAGCACCACGTCAAAAGCCTTTTCGCGGAGGAGCTTGAACCCTTCAGCGCCGTCCGCCGCCTCATCGACCTTATATCCCTCAAAACTCAGGATCTCCGTCAGCGTTTTGCGGATGCTTTTTTCATCATCGATGATTAATATATTGGGCATGTTCTTGCTTTTACCCGCCGGTTCGTCGGCAGCAGGTACCTGGCCTCCTATTTTTCCAGGTAAAGGACTTCCTTGACCAGTTTTACCGTCCTGGGAATATCCGGAAGGTATTGGGCGACGAGATTGGGGGCATAATGCATGGGGGCATCGGCCGAAGTAATCCTGCGGACCGGGGCATCCAGGTAATCGAAAGCTTCCTTCTGGATCCGGTAGGCTATCTCCGAGGAAACCGAGGCAAAGGGCCATTGCTCCTCCACGATAACGAGCCTGTTGGTCTTTTTCACGGAATCCACCAGGGTATGCCAGTCCAGGGGCCGGATGGTGCGCAGGTCGATCACTTCGGCTTCCACCCCTTCCCTGGCCAGCTCATCGGCGGCTCCCAGGGCCACTTTCATCATCTTGTTGAAGGAAACTATGGTCACGTCTTTCCCCGGTCTTTTCACCTCTGCCTTACCGATCGGAATCAGGTATTCTTCCTCTGGCACCTCCCCCATTTCCCCATACATCACCTCGCTTTCCATGAAGATCACCGGGTTGTCGTCCCGGATGGAGGATTTCAGCAGTCCCTTGGCATCATAGGGATTGGACACGGAGATCACCTTCAGGCCCGGAATATTGGCATAAAGAGATTCATAGGCGGTGGAATGCTGGGCCCCGAGCTGACCCGCGGACCCGTTGGGTCCACGGAACACAATCGGGCATCCGACCTGTCCCCCGCTCATGGCCAGCATCTTGGATGCGGTGTTTAGGACCTGGTCCAGGGCCAGATTGGCGAAGTTCCAGGTCATGAACTCAATCACGGGGCGCAGGCCGTTTTGGGCAGCTCCCACCCCGATGGAAGCAAATCCAAGTTCGGATATTGGGGTGTCGATTACCCTTCTTTCCCCGAATTCTTCCAGCATGCCCTGGCTTACCTTATAGGCTCCCTGGTATTCCGCTACTTCTTCACCCATCAGAAAAACCCGGTCATCCCGGCGCATTTCTTCCTGCAAGGCTTCCCGAAGCGCCTGTCTGAAGGCAATCTGACGCATGCTCATCGGATTTGAAAAATCGATTTCCGAAGGTAAAAATCGTGCAAAAATATCGGTTATCCCCTAAAATAGCAAAAACAGGAGCTTAGAGACCTCCTGAATTGCTGACCAGAGCGATCCTCCGGCTGTCCGGCGCCCAGCAGGGAACATTCATGGTGCCCTGTCCCCCATAAAGGAAGGCCACCGTACGGGGGGCTCCGCCTGAGACGGGCATGAGCCGGATCATTACCGACTTATACGAGGGATGGTCGGTTGGTCCCACTTCAGGAGGATAGGACAAAAAGACGATCCATTTCCCATCCGGGGAGATATGGGGGAACCAGTTGTTCCAGTCGTCAAAAGTGAGCTGCTCCTTACCCGACCCGTCCGGCCGCATCCTCCAGATCTGCATCGTACCGGACTGGTTGCCGTTATAGTAGACATATTTTCCGTCCGGGGAATATTCGCATCCGTCCACATGCCCGGTGACATCCGTGGTGAGGGGGGCAATGGTTCTTCCCTTCAGGGTCACTTTATAAATATTGAAAACGGGGCCTCCCTGCTTTCCGACGAACACCAGGTCTTTTCCGTCGGGGGA
>DATKSX010000309.1:0-6698 GCA_035531415.1 Chitinophagaceae bacterium | reverse complement strand
AGGGATATCAATGCAGCCAGGAACATCAAACATTTTGGATTAAAAACAGGGGCAGGCAGCTCCGAAGTGCCCGTGAAGCAGCGGCGGTTACGCCGGGCAATGAAGCGGGAATATATACTCTCACAAAGTATATAATTGCCTACATATTAGTTCGGTTCTCCCGGGGAATCTCCTGATTCCCCGGGACAAATTTAACCCCTCGGGTTCAGGTATGGTTATTCCGGGCCCGGCCGGGGGAAGATTCTTTTCCGGGAACCTGAGAAGATATCTTCCGGAGCGTGATGAATATGCCATCAGGGTCAATTCCCGCAGGAATTTTTGAGGCGGGTTGCCCTCCGTTTATCCGGTCCATTCCAAAGGGGATACCACCCATTCTGGAATTTCAATTGCGGTCTTTTTAATATTCTTGCGGGGTGCTCAAATGCACGGTTCCCAAGACGGAAAACCGCAGGAGGGAAAAACCGATGCGGCAGATCCCGGTGAAATAACCATTAGTTCTGCCCGGAGAAAAAGACCGTCATTTCATGGACCCGTTCGGGGAGCCGGAACGCATAGTTGATTCTGAACCCGGACACTTCGCAGATTTGTTTGACGATGGCCAGTCCGAGCCCGGTGCTGCGGGCATTGGCGGGATTTTTCTGAAACCGGTCGAAGATCCGGGAGGGATCGAAAGGAAGGTCAGGGCCGGTGTTTTCCACCTTCAGGGTATGGTCTCTGATGGAAAGGCGAAGTATCCCCTGGCTGACATTATGGATCACGGCATTGGTCACCAGGTTGGAGATCAGGATATCGGCCAGGGCGGGATTCACCGCCACCACGGTGGCGGGGTCCAGTTCTGAGGTAACCTGAATTTGCATTTCCTGAACCAGGTCCGAGGCCTGCTCCAGGGCCCTTTCTCCGGCCGTTCCCATATTGACCAGGGATTTTTCCAGGAACTGCCGGTTTTCGATCTTGGAAATGAGCAACAGGCTTTTATTCAACCGCTGGAGCCGGTCCAGGGTTTCCGAGATGGACTGGATTTGCTCGGCCTGTTCCTGGTCCAGGGACTTGTGCTGAAGCAGCAGGTCCAGTTTGCCCCGGAAGATCGCCAGGGGGGTCTGCATTTCGTGGGCGGCGTTTTCGATGAAGCCTTTCTGGTTCTGGTAGACCTGGTGGTTTTTCTGCACGAGCTGCAGGATGGCCTGATTCAGATCCTGGAACTCCCGGATCTTTCCGGATTCCAGTTCCAGGCGGGGATCCTTGTCCAGGTCATAGGCCCTGAGCTGTCTCAGGGCTCCGTAAAATGGATGCCAGATTTTGGCAGACTGGTATCGGTTAATCAGCAGCAGACCGGCAAGCAGGGCAACCAGCAGGATCGCCTGGGTCACCAGGATTCCTTCGCTAAGGTCTTCACTGTCGATCAGGGACTGGCGCAGGATGATCCGGTAAGGTTTGCCATGGATCATGGCAACGCTGGAAAGCAACCGGAGGGGTTCCACCTCTCCCGCCTTGGCATCGTATTGCTTGCGGTTGAAAAACCGCTGCCGGGTGGAGGAATTGGGCTTCAGGGGACGGATCACGATATTTTCATCCATGGCCTGGAGGAAGGCCCAGGAGGATTCTCCAGGATAGGCGTTCAGCTTGGCCACCAGCTCATCCCTGCGCTGCTTCAGGACATGGTTCACGTCCTGCATGAACATCTCATGGATGATGACGTAGAAGGCCGGGATGGCCACCAGGACTATCAGCAGGGAATACAACAAATAAACCCGCACCGTTCGCTCAAGCAGTTTCATGGGCTAGGTTTCAAATTTATATCCCACCCCGTATACCGACCGGATGAAATCCCTGCACCCTCCTTCGGACAGCTTTTTCTTCAGGTTCTTGATGTGGGCATACACGAAATCATAATGTCCGAAATGCTCGGCTTCCTCCCCGGAAAGATGGGACGCGATGGCGCTTTTGGAGACCACCCGGTTCTTGTTGGCCACCAGGAAAAGCAGGAGTCCGAACTCCCTCGGGGTCAGGTCGACCGGCTTTCCATGGACGCTGGTCCGCATGGCCGCAACATCGATCCTCAGTTCATGGATGGTGATTTCGTTGGTTCCCCCGAAGCTCTTCCTTCGGATCACCGCGGCCACCCGGGCTCCCAGCTCGGGCAGGTGGAAGGGCTTGGCCAGGTAATCATCCGCCCCGAGCCTGAGACCCATGACCTTGTCATCCAGGGAATTGCGGGCCGATATGATGATCACGCCATCGGTTTTACGGTTGGCCTGTAATTCCCGGAGGATCTCCAGGCCACTGCCTCCGGGAAGGGTGATGTCCAGGATGATGCAGTCATAATCGTAATAATCGGTTTTGTCCAGGGCAGCCTGGTAGTTGTCCGCCGTCTCGCAGAGATAATGCTGGGAGGACAGGTAACTTACGATGCTCCTGGAAAGCTCTTTTTCATCTTCAATGACGAGGACCTTCATGGAAAGGGAATGAAAAACCAAAGATAGGATTTCCCCATCCCGGGAAAGCAGGCTCATCCCGCCACCGGGCTTGGGG
Source organism: Chitinophagaceae bacterium (assembly GCA_035531415.1). Lineage (GTDB taxonomy): Bacteria > Bacteroidota > Bacteroidia > Chitinophagales > Chitinophagaceae > JANWKA01. The sequence goes on along the minus strand of DATKSX010000309.1, from coordinate 4,169 downwards.
CCGGTGGCGCAGGAAGCTCCAGGGACCTTTTCCAGGTCCGGTATCCCATCACGGCGATCACCAGGTAGAGGATCATGAGCAGGCTGAACAGGTAAAGGTGCTTGATGAAATAAAGCGGGACCCCGAAAAAATCGGAAACCAGCAGGACCAGCCAATTCTCGATCTTGCGGCGGGCCAGCAGCCACATGCCGCAGCAGGCCGAAGCATTGACGAAGGAGTCCAGCAGGGGCACATTGTTGATATGGTAACGGCTCAGGACGATGTAAAGGACCAGCCAGATCGGGAAGAACCACGCCAGGGCAATCCCCCACTCCCCCCTGCTGCAACGGGTAATGGGGGTTTCCTTTTGGGCGCTGTCTTTTTGTTTCCAGTGATACCAACCATAGATGCTCATCACCAGGTAGTAGCCGTTCAGTCCCGCGTCGGGGTAAAGCCGGTATCGATCCTGGATGAAGATATAGATGCTCAGCAGGATGCTCACAATGCCCGCGGGATAGACCAGGATATGGTTCACCCGGGCATAGAGCACGCTGATCACCGCGAAGACCACCGCGAGCAGCTCGACAACACTCATGCTGCGGGCCTCCCGCAGGATTCCCTGGAGGATCTCATGAAAGTTCATGGCTCGGTAATATTGCGGGAATGGGAAAGCGTTGAATCGGTAAGGGTCAGGGAGCCACCCGCTTATTCGGCTTCGGCCAGCACTTCCCGGACTTCGGGGATCATCCTTTTCATCATGCCTTCGATGCCGGCCTTCAGGGTAATCATGGAAGAGGGGCATCCGGAGCAGGAACCCTGGAGCATCAGGGTCAGGGTGCCGTGATCATATTGCTTGAACTGGATGGCTCCCCCGTCCATTTCCACGGCGGGACGCACATAGCTTTCCAGGAGTTCTTTAATCCGCTTGATCACGTCGGAATCATCCTCGGCAACGGAATTCGCATTCACGGCACTTTCCACGATTTCATCTTCGTTTATAACCGGCCGGTTCTCCTCCAGGTATTCCTTCAGGAAGGCCTTCAGGGAAGGGATCACATCCATCCAGTCCGTATCGCCCGTACGGGTCAGGGTCACGAAATTGCTCGCGATGAACACGCTTTTGACAAAGGGGAAACTAAACAGCTCCATGGCGAGCGGGGAGGGCTTGGCGCTGGTTTCATCGGGAAAATCGATGCTTTTCCCAGGGTACAGCAGCTTGTTGACCACGAACTTCATGGTCTCCGGGTTCGGGGTCATCTCCGTGTAGATGCTGACGATAGGATTTCCGGTCTTGATCATCGGGCGATGCTTGAAGGGCAAATTTACTGAATTTATGGGACAGGGCTGGCCAAACCGGTCTAAATTGCGGGCCAATCCAGGCCCATGCAAAACATCAAGATCCTCCAGGCCCGAAAGCGGATCGGGCTTATCGCCCACGACAACAAAAAGAAAGACCTGATAGACTGGGCGGTATTCAACCGGACGACCCTTTCCCGGCATGCGCTCTATGCCACGGGTTCCACAGGAAAGCTGTTGGAGGAGGCCCTGAGTCTCCCCCTTACCCGGCTGCTCAGCGGCCCCCTGGGCGGAGACCAGCAGATCGGGGCCCTGATCGCCTCCGGGGAGATCGATATCATCATCTTTTTTTGGGATCCCATGGAAGCGCAGCCCCATGACCCGGATGTAAAGGCCCTGCTGCGCATCGCAGCGGTCTGGAACATCCCCATGGCCTGCGACCGGGCCACCGCGGATTTTTTGATGACTTCCCCCTTCATGCACGGGACCTACGAGCTGATCCTTCCCGATTACCAGAAATACCTTGGCCGCAAGCTCTAGCTCATAGCGTGATCCGGGCAGCCCATCCCCCGCCGGGGGCGAGATGAATCGTCAGGCGGTCATTGCGGGTCACCATCCGGGTAATCTTTTTGTAATCCGTTCCGTTGCGGTCGGCATTGATCCCGTCCTGGAAAAGCTCGATTTGAAAATTTCCTTCCGGCAGAAAGGAAAGGTCCAGGGTCAGGTCCCGGGCAGTCCAGTCGGTCAGTGCCCCCAGGAACCAGGCTCCCCCATACATTCTCGCCTCGGCCAGGTAATCGTCCACTTTGGCGGCGAGCACTACGGTGGTATCCCAGGTGGTGGGCACGCTGGAAATGAATTCCAGGCATTCCGGTTCCTTTTCATAGGCCACCGGGTTGTCGGCAAGCATCTGAAGAGGCGCGTCAAAGAGCACATACATGGCCAGCTGCTGGCATCGGGTGCCCAGGCTCATGGGGTTGCTGTTGATCGGCCTGAAATCCCGGAGCTGGGCGTTGCGCATCGCCCCGGGGGTATAATCCATCGGTCCGGCGAACATCCGGATGAAGGGCAGGGTGACGGCCATTTCCGGGGTGGTCAGGGTATTGGTCCATTTGTCCTGCTCCAGCCCGGGCACCCCCTCGAAGTTCAGGATATTGGGATAGGTCCTGAAAAGCCCCGCAGGTTTATGCGCTCCGTGGAAATCCACCACCATGTGGCGGCTGGCTGCTGCCGCAGCCAGTCTCCAGTAGTAATCCACCACATACTGATCGTCCCGGTCCATGAAATCCACCTTGATCCCCTTCACTCCCCAGCTGCTGAACAGGTCCAGGGCCTGGTCCATCTGGTTGTTCAGGGTCCACCAGGAGCACCAGAGGATGACCCCGATCCCTTTGGAGGCTCCATAGTCCACGATTTGTTTCATGTCGATGGAAGGTACGGTGCGGGTCAAATCACCAAGCTCGGACCACCCTTCATCCATGATGATATACTGGAGTCCGTGGCGGGCTGCGAAATCGATATAATATTTATAGGTTTCCGTATTGACTCCGGCCCGGAAATCCACCCCAGTAAGGTTCCAGTCGTTCCACCAGTCCCAGGCGACTTTTCCCGGCCGGATCCATCCGGTCTCCTTCAGGGTATCCGGCTCTCCCAGCTTATAGACGATTTCATTGCGCATCAGGTCGGCATCCTTGTTGGCCACGGCAATGATGCGCCAGGGGAAAGCCCGGTCACCGGAAGTGCGGGCAATATAATCCCAATCGGTGGCCGGAACGATCTCCCGGTCCCAGCCCTCCTGTCCCCTGATGCGGGGCTTCAGGGTTTTGACTGCGGGAGGGAAAATGGAACGGAGCGTATCGTCCCCATGGGAGGTGAAATAGAGCCCGGGATAATCATAGAGGTCGGATTCGGTGAGCAGGATCTTCACGCCCAGGGGTTTTTCGTCGATCAGCAGGGGAAGCTGGTTGGTCTGATCCGCTTCCAGGCTGTCCACCGGCCGGTACTGGTACAAGTGTTCATAGGGGTTCATCCACCGGGTAACTCCCTGGTAATACATCCAGCTTCCGGTAGGAATCCCCAGGTCGAATTGTTCCCCCTTCACATCCACCGAATCTCCCTGGTGCAGGATGAACCGGTAGGCCACCGCATCGTTGTAGGCCCGAAAGACCAGATCATAACCTCCCCTGCATTCCAGCAGGAGCTGGTTGTACCGGTCGGGGATCCGGTTGTCCTTGATCGCGACCGGGGGAAGGATCACCTGATCCACGGTGGAATGGATGGCCCGCCGGACCCTGGGGTTGGTTCCCGGATGGATCCCGCCGGACAATTCCATGCCGATACCCGCCCAGGGGACGAGTACCTTATCCTGGTCCATCAGGGTGAACCCAAGCCGGGTCCCGGCGGTCAGCTTCACCTTCAGTTTTCCGTCAGGAGATCCCAGTTCATATTGCTGCGCCTGAATCCCGGAGGGAAAGAGCGCCTCCAGGAATAGGAAAAGAAAAAAGGTCCGGATCATGGAATGAGGATTTTGGGAGGGATGAAAATCAGGGCCCGTAAAATACAAAACTCCGCACCATACAATACTTTATGGCAATTATATACTTTGTGGGAGTAAAATACAAGGGATGGGACGGATTAAAATTCATCAATTTTGCTGATGCTCAGGGCCTACAAATACAGGATTTATCCCGATCCACGGCAGAAGGAATTGATTGACAAAACTTTCGGATGTTGCCGCTGGGTATATAATACCTGTCTGTATCTACGCAAATGGCTTTGGGAAACCAGAACAGCGGTGAGTGCTTATGATCTGATGAAACAGGTATCAGAGACTAAACTGGATTGTCCTTGGTTAAAAGAACCGGACAGCCAGGCCCTGAACGCCGCCATCCTCA
>DATKSX010000308.1:0-5865 GCA_035531415.1 Chitinophagaceae bacterium | reverse complement strand
GAACCTGTGGTTAATTGGGGCATTTACGGCCATTGCAATGCAGGCCGAAGCACAACAGATCACCTATTCCCAGCCCCAGCGGAACGATTACAAAAATACGGAGTTCGAGATCATCGGAAAGGTTGGGGGAAATATCCTGGTGTATACGAGCTTCCGGGATAATTACACGGTTTCCATTTATGACAACCTGATGGCGCTAAAGGCGGATGTCCCGCTTCCTTTCCTCCCGGAAGGAAAGGTGATCAACGTCGATTTTGTGGCCTACCCGGACCGGTATATTATCCTTTACCAGTTCTTGCGCAAGAGGTCTGTATATTGTTATGGGGCTATCCTCGATGCCCAGTCCCGGCTGGTCGGGGGATTGCAGTTCATCGATTCCACTGAAATCGGGTCGCTTGTGGTGAGAAACAAGCTGTATTCCGTTGTGGCCTCTGATGACAAGTCCAGGATCATGGTTTACAAGATCAACCAGAACAAGGAGAACACAAATGTCTTTTACACTTTCCTGCTGGACGACCACCTTCGCCTGGTGAATAACAGCAGGGTCAGCCTGCCCATGGAAAGCAAGAAAGATTTCCTGGGCAATTTCGTCCTGGATAACAATGGGGATTTCATCCTCACCAAAATGGAGTCGAGCACCAAATCCTCCCTGGATAATGCGTGGCTGGTGATCAAGCCCGCCCTGGAAGATACGCTGAAGGTATACGGGCTCAACCTGGAGCACAAATTCCTGGATGACATGAAGCTGAAGCTGGACCACCTGAACAAAAAAGTGTATATCGCCGCGTTCTATTATGAGCAGCGGCGTTCGGACGTGGCCGGGCTATATTTCGGGAAATTCGACTGGGCCGGGGGGAATTTTGACCAGCAGAAGTTCATCACCTTCAGCGACGACCTGAAGCAGAACGCAAAGGATGAATCCACGGTAAAGGCAGCCTTCGATGACTATTTTATCAAGCAGGTAGTTCTAACTGGGGACGGGGGGATGCTGCTCACCGCGGAATCCTTCTATTCCAGCTCTGCCAACAGCCCCTGGGATCGCTGGGATTATCTTTACGGTCCGGGAACCTACTACCCATCCTATTATTATTCTCCCTTTTCTCCCTGGTATTACAGTCCCTATTCCGCCCGGTACGACGAGCGGTATTACTATAACAACATCGCCATCTTTTCCTATGACCCGGACGGAAACCTCCGGTGGAGCAATTTCATCAACAAGAACCAATACGATGACAACAGCGATGCCCTGTTATCCTACCAGGTCATGAATACGGGAGATGCCCTGCATTTTATCTTCAACGCACCTTTCCGAAGGTCCTTCATCCTGACCGACGTCAGCGTGGAACCAGATGGAAAGCTGGCTCCCCTCCCCACCCTCCGGGGCCTGGACCAGGGCTATCAGTGGATGCCCCGCTATGGTAAACAGGTGAGTTCCTGGCAAATCGTGATCCCCTGCATCTACCGGAACTATATTTGCTTTGCCAAAATTGATTATTAGCCTTATTTTCAAGGGGTGATCAGGCTGTTCCGGTCGGGTAATCCGTACACCATCCTCCTGTTGGTGATCTATACCCTGCTCATCAAGGCCTTTTTCATTTTCCATCCCTCCCTTCCCCAAGCCCATGCTGCGGACGGTTTCCTTTTCAATGCGCTGGAATATCGCCTTACCGGCATCTTCCATGACCGGGCGGGCTGGTTTGTGTTGCTGACCATGGCCCTGCTGTTCACCCAGGCCATTTCCCTGAACCGGATCGTCCGGGAAACCAGACTCCTGCCCAGGGCCACGTATCTGCCCGCCATGAGCTATCTGCTCATCACGACCTTCTTCAAGCAATGGAACGTTTTCTCTGCTGCCCTGATCGTGAATACCCTGATGCTATGGGCGCTGCCCCAGATGATCGGCCTGTACAACAAGAATTCGGCGAAGGAAACGGTCTTCAACATCGGGTTCATCATTGGGGTCGCCTCACTCGTCTATTTTCCGGCGATCATCTTTCTGTTGCTGATCTGGATGGTCCTGGTGATCTCCAGGCCATTCCGGCCTGCCGAATGGCTACTTGCCATCCTGGGGATGGCCTGCCCCTTTTATTTCGTGGGGGCATACCTTTTCCTGACCGACCGGATCTCCCTTTTTGTAAAAATTCCCTTTGCCGGCCTGAGCTACCCCAAGCTTCCCCAGGAATATTTTGCGCTCACGGCAATGGCCCTGATCCTGATCCTTTTCATCTTCAGTCTCTACAAGATCCAGCAAGGCTACTTCAAGACCCTGATCCAGGTCCGCAAGGGCTGGATCATCCTGCTGGCCTATTGCGTGGTGGCGGTGATCGCGTCCTTCATAAATAAGGCCTTCTCCATCAACATGTGGATCATGAGCGTGGTGCCCTTCGCGGCATTCATGGCAAATGCCTTCTGGAACATGAAGCGGAACTTCATCGCCAGCTCGATCCATATCTGCCTTTTCGGTTTTGCCATTGCAGTTCAGTTCTTCACAGCCTGATGCTGCCCGGGGTAAGGGCAGGGATCCGGCCAGGTCGGGGTTTTAGCATGCGCTTCCATTGCATTTTTAACGATAATTTTGGGTTTTCCCTTTAGGTAAAGCCGTTTTTTCGTTCTAATATTGGCATGCTGAAACCTGCGCCCTGCACCGGTGGAAGCCCGGGCCGGGTTTGGCCAGGGTTGATCCGGAAGAGGATTGATTAAAAAGGGAAGTGGTTCTCCCTCCCGCGGCCGGGCCGCGGACCGCGAACCGGGATTCTATGAAATTCGGGGTGGTTGTTTTTCCAGGCTCCAACTGCGACCGGGATGCAATAGGCGCCCTGCGGGTGGACATGGGACTGGAGGTTACCGTACTTTGGCATAAGGACCGGGATCTTTCGTCCTTTGATACCAGGGATTGCATCATCCTGCCCGGAGGTTTTTCCTACGGGGATTATCTGCGTTGTGGCGCACTTGCCCGATTCAGCCCGATGATGGAAAGCGTGATTGAATTCGCCCGGGCGGGTGGAAAGGTGCTCGGGATTTGTAACGGATTTCAGGTCCTTTGCGAGGCCGGACTCCTTCCGGGGGTTCTGGTCCGCAATGCCTCCCAAAAGTTCGTATGCCGCAACATTTTCATCAAAAGTACCAATGCATCTCTTCCCTTCACCCGGGCCATCCTGGATCAGCCCCTAAAGATCCCGGTGGCACATGGGGAAGGAAGGTACCTGGCCGATGAGAAGACCCTTTTGGAACTTGCTGCCAACGACCAGATCCTGTTCCATTATTGCGGGGATGACGGCCAGATCAACGGAGCCGGAAATCCCAATGGCTCCCTTTCCCATATCGCCGGGATCACCAACCGGGAAAAAAATGTGTATGGCATGATGCCCCATCCGGAACGAGCTACCAGCGAAAGGCTGGGCAATACGGATGGCCGCAGGATCCTGGCTGGCCTGATCGGATCAAACTGACCCTTAATCTGAATACCATGATAAAGCAATTTCTGGCTGTAGTCCTGGCCCTGAGCCCCCTGGTCCTTTCCGCCCAGATCCTGGCGCCCGTCCATTGGACCTATGGGTTGAAAAAAATTTCAGGCAACGAGTACGCTGTTCATATGAAAGCGCAGATTGATCCGGGATGGCATATCTATGCCCAAAATGCGGGAACCGGTCCCATCCCTACCTCCTTCAAATTCGATCAAAAAGGGGTTACCCTGGTGGGAAAGACCCAGGAGGACGGAAAACTGGTAAAACATTTTGACAAGAGCTTCAATTCCGAGCTGAAATATTATGAGCACAGCGTGGATTTCGTGCAGCTGGTCCGGGTGAAGCCAGGCACAAAGGCCGTAAACGGGTCCCTGGAATTCATGGTATGCAATGATGCCAACTGCCTGCCTCCAAAGGATATCGATTTCCAGGTCAACCTGTAACAACTGGCTGCCCTTCCCTGAGGCCGTGAACACCGGATCAGGCAAAAAATCGCTGATGAAGACCATTTTAACCGTAGCTCTGGTCCTGCTGTTGCCTTTCATGGCCCTGGCCACTGCCGGTTCAACGCCAGCAGCAGGCCAAATAGCATCTGCTACCGTTTCCGTTTCGCCCGTCGCTCCGCAATCCGCTGTTTCCATCGTTCCCGGAGAGGATGATCCGGCAGGCAGGTCCCTGTGGTGGATCTTCTGGGGTTGTTTCGCAGGAGGGCTTGCGGCACTGGCCACCCCCTGCGTGTTCAGCCTGATCCCCATAACGGTGAGCTTTTTTTTGAAAAAAAGCGGGAGCCGGGCAGCGGGGATCCGCAATGCATTGTATTATTCCCTTTCCATTATTTTCATCTATACCGGAATGGGCCTGCTCATCACCGTGCTTTTCGGCGCCAATTCCCTCAACCAGCTTTCCAGCAATATCTGGGCGAACCTGATCTTCTTCATCATCTTCGTTCTGTTCGGCCTCTCTTTCCTCGGGGCCTTCGATCTTGAGCTACCCTCCTCCTGGGCGAATGTTGCCAATACCCGGGCGGGACTGGGGAGTTTTACCGGGCTTTTTTTTATGGCCCTGGTCCTGGTCATAGTTTCTTTTTCCTGCACTGGCCCGATCATCGGGGGACTGTTGGCCCTTGCAGCCAAAGGAGGCAGGACCGGCCCCATTACCGGCATGTTCGGCTTTTCCCTCGCTATTGCCATTCCCTTTGCCTTGTTCGCCCTGTTTCCGGGCTGGCTGAACCGGATCGGGAAATCGGGCAGCTGGCTGAATTCGGTAAAGGTCGTGCTGGGATTTCTGGAACTGGCACTCGCCCTGAAATTCCTTTCCAATGTGGACATGGCCTATCACTGGCATATCCTGAGCAGGGAGGTGTTCCTGGCGATCTGGATCGTGCTGTTCACCATGACGGGCTTCTACCTGCTGGGCAAATTGTCTTTTTCCCAGGACCAGCCCCTGACTTTTATCTCCATTCCCAGACTGATCCTTGCGGTGTTATTCTTTGCCTTCGTGGTCTATCTGGTTCCGGGCATGTTCGGAGCCGAACCCGGCGGTATCACGGCCGGGTTCCTGCCCAATTATTCGAGCTTTAATTTCTCTGGCCCTGCCCCCGGTTACGGCGCTTCACCGGCCTCCATGGCGGCCATCATGCCGAGGAAATACGTCAGCATTTTCGGACAGGCCACCCCAAAAGGATATACTGCCTTCTATGATTATGACGAAGCGATGGCGGCTGCCCGGGCCGGGAACAAGCCTCTGATGATCGATTTTACAGGATGGTCCTGCGTGAACTGTCGCAAGATGGAGGCTGATGTCTGGACGGATCCGTCGGTGCGACAGACGGTGAACCAGGATTTCGTGCTTCTGCAACTATACACCGACGACCGGACGACCCTGCCGGATTCCCTCCAGTATAATTCCACCTTCGACGGATCCAGGGTCCGCAATATCGGGGAGAAGAATGCAGATTTTGAGATCGTGAAATTTAACCGAAACGCCCAGCCCTATTATGTATTTCTGGATGGCGCAGGAAAAATGCTTTCCAGCCGGGGATACGCTTTTGATTCCTCCCCCCAGCATTTCCTGGATTTCCTCAGGGCTGTCGAGGCGGAATACGCCCGAAGGAAATAGGACCCTTTAGAAAATGCAGCAGTATCCCAGTCCGGGGTAATTCCAGATTTCGGTTGGATGGGAAGAATGGGGTAGGGAACTATTTGTTCCGGGCATGCTTGGCCTCAATGCTGAGGGTAGCATGGGGTACCGCACGGAGCCTGGCCTTATCGATCAGCTTTCCGGTTTCCCTGCAGATCCCGTAGGTCTTGTTCTCGATCCGCATCAGGGCTTTTTCCAGGTGGTCGATGAACTGGATCTGGCGGCTGGCCATTTGGTTCAGCTGTTCACGTTCCATGGTGCC
>DATKSX010000307.1:0-3018 GCA_035531415.1 Chitinophagaceae bacterium | reverse complement strand
AGCCGGGAAAGGTTCTCCCGGGTCAGCTGCTCCCCGTGATGGATATTGCCCGACACCGCCATCAGGGCCTTTTCCACAACGGCCATGGCCTGGCGGGGATCCTGGTAAGTATCCCGGTTTGCGGAGGCGATCAAGGGGGTTGATGGGGAAGCCTGCCTCCGGGGCTCCAGGTAAAACCAAAGGGAACCCAGCAGGATCAGGGCAGTGGCCGCAGCGCTCATCCAGGCCCTCCCTTTCAGGGGAATGACCCGGGGCTCCGGCCTCATGGTCTTTTGGACCTTTTCCAGGATCCGGGCCTCAAAATCCGGGCTCACCCCCGCCTGCCGCTCCTGGCGGAAATATCCGAACAGGGGCCTGAGCTGGGCCAGGGCCGGATCCACCGCTGCTTCGGTGAAATACTGCTCCAGCCTCCTTTCCTCAGCCAGTGAGGTTTCTCCCTCGAAATACCTCTCGACCAACCCGTTGATCTCTCCTTCAGTGAAGTCCATATCCTTCCAGTTTAAGCAATGCGTTTTTCAGGGCAGTTCGCGCCCGGTACAGGGTGATTTTCACCTGGTCCATCGGAATTTCCATGGATGCGGCGATATCGAGGTAACTCATGCCCTCAATCTCCCTGAGGCGGATCGCTGTCTTTTGTTTTTCCGGAAGCGATTCCATGAAACGGCCGATATGGGCCATGGCCTCCCTTCTTTCCAGGTTCTGGAAGGGAGTCCCATCCCGGGAAAAGATCTCCCCGGCCCGGTCCAGGCCGGCTTCCTTCCCCTGTTTTGACCGGTTCCGGTCTATGCTCATGTTCCGCGCCATTCGGATACAATACCCCTGGAGGTTCTCAATCTCATCCCAGGATTCCCTTCGTTCCCAGATCCGCATCATCACCTCCTGCACAATATCTTCAGCTTCCCTCCGGTCTCCAATCACCCCAAGCGCCACCCGAAACAGCTTATCCTTCAAGGGAAGAATCTTGGCTTGAAATTCCGGAAGGCTCATGTCAGGTAGGTGACGGCCAAACTACCACTTTGTTACAGAATCCGGGTTTCCGGGTCGTCCTTCCCCGGGTGGGTCCAAAATTCTATCTTTAACTCATGAAGAAACTGTTCCTTCTGGATGCCATGGCCTTGATTTACAGGGCTTATTATGCCCTGATCCGGTCCCCGAGGCTGACCAGCAAGGGAAAAAACACCAATTGCCAGTTCGGGTTCACCAATACCCTGATCGAGCTGATCCGGAAGGAAAATCCCTCTCATATTGCCGTGGCATTCGATACCCATGCCGCCACGGAACGCCACACCGATTACGTGGAATACAAGGCCAACCGGCAGGAGGCCCCCGAAGACCTGATCACGGCAATTCCGGACATCAAAAGGATCATCGAGGCTTTCCAGATCCCGGTGCTGGAGCTGGACGGCTATGAGGCGGATGATATCATTGGAACGATTGCCCTGGAGGCCGCCCGGCAGGGGTATACGGTATATATGGTTACCCCGGACAAGGATTACGGTCAGCTGGTCAGTGACCAGGTATTGATATACAAGCCGGCCGGAACAGATGGAAAGGTGGAGATCATGGGTCCGAAGGAGGTCTGCGAGAAATGGGAGATCCGGAACGTTTCCCAGGTCATCGATATGCTGGCCATGATGGGGGATGCGGTTGATAATATCCCGGGGATCGCGGGGGTCGGGCAGAAAACTGCCGCCAAACTGCTCCAGCAGTACCATTCCCTGGAAAACCTCCTGGAACATGCCGATGAGCTGGAAGGGAAGCTGGGTGAAAAGGTCAGGGAAGGAAGGGAAATGGCCCTGCTTTCCAGGAAGCTGGCCACCATCATCACCAAAGTCCCGGTGGATTTCCACGAAGAGCAGTTCAAAATAAAGGATCCCGACCGCAAGCTCCTTGCTGATATCTTCAGCGAGCTGGAATTCCGGACGCTGAGCAAGAGGTTCCTCGGGGAAGACCTCCCCGGATCCCCCGCCGGGGTTGCCCCGGCCTCCCTGGGCCTTCCTCCGGTACAAACCGACCTCTTCGGGCAGCCTGTGGAAAAAGGCGCGACCGTGCCGGAAGAACCCACCGGATCCATCCTTGCTCCCGGGAAGAATATCGCCAATACCCCACACACCTATCACCTGGTAACGGATCAAACCGGCCGTGCTGAGCTGGTGAAAAAGCTCCGGTCCGCCCCTGAGATCTCCTTCGATACGGAAACCACCGGCACCGACGCCAATGATGCGGAGCTGGTGGGCATGAGCTTCGCTGTCAAACCCGGTGAGGGATATTATATCCCCCTGACCCCGGACCAGACGGCCACCCGGGCCATCCTGGAAGAGTTCCGGGAAATCCTGGAAAGGGAAGACGTCCTGATCATCGGACAGAACATCAAATACGACATGCTGATCCTGAAATGGTACGGGATGGAGATCCGGGGGAAGTTGTTCGACACGATGCTGGCTCATTACCTGATTGAACCGGAAGGCCGGCGCAGCATGGACCTGCTTGCCGCCCAATTTCTGGATTACGAGCCGGTGCCCATCGAGGACCTGATCGGTAAAAAAGGGAAGGGTCAGGGCAATATGCGGGATGTGGAGCTGGAAAAGATCAAGGAATATGCCGCCGAAGACGCGGACATCACCCTCCAGCTCAGGGGAAAGTTCGGGCCCCTGCTGAAGCAGAAAGAGGTGGAGCCGGTGTTCCGGGAAATCGAAGCCCCGCTGGTCCAGGTACTCGCGGATATGGAATTCGAGGGGGTAAGGATCGATCCCGCGGTCCTGGCAGATTATTCCGTCCAGCTGGGAAAGGATATTTTGGTCGCAGAAGAGGCGGTATACCGGGAGGCTGAAGTGCGTTTCAACCTGGCTTCCCCCCGGCAGCTGGGAGAGGTCTTATTTGAAAAGCTGAAACTGGATCCCAACGCAAAAAAGACCCGCACCGGCCAGTATGCCACTGGGGAGGATGTGCTTCAGAAACTTTCCCACAAGCACCAGATCGTGGAAAATATCCTGATCTTCCGGGAGCTCTCCAAGCTCA
>DATKSX010000306.1:0-2823 GCA_035531415.1 Chitinophagaceae bacterium | reverse complement strand
GTCTCCCATGTCCCTCAGGTTCTCAAACCGAACCCCCTTCACGGTCCTTCCGTCACGGATGTCCAGGCAGGGTATGATTCTTTTGGTGAGCATGGTTTGGATTTATCCCTCCAGGAAGGGTCTGAGGTCCCTGAGCGGAATCTTGCCCTCGTAAATGGATTTGCCGAGAATCGCGCCGCTGCATCCGATCTCCATCAGCCGGTACAAATCTTCGATGCCGGTGATCCCCCCGCTGGCGATCAGGTCAAGCCCAGGGAATTCCGCCAGGATCTCCTCATAGAGCGAAACAGCAGGGCCCTTCATCAGGCCGTCGCTCCCAATATCGGTACAGAATACCTTTCCGATCCCCTCTCCGAGCAGGTAGCGAATAAAATCCCCCACCCCGATTCCGGAATCCCTGGCCCATCCGCTCACGGCGATTTTCCCTTTCCTAACGTCTGCCCCCACCAGGATCCGGGCTGCCCCGTATTTTTTCACCCAGGAGGAAAACAGGAGGGTATCCTGGACCGCAACGCTTCCGATGGCGGCGATTTCGGCACCGCAGGAAAACACCGTCTCCAGGTCCTGGAGGGTTTTGATCCCCCCGCCAAAATCCACTTCCAGGGAAGTCCCGGAAACAATCTGTTCCAGCACCTTCCAGTTCACCACATGGCCGGCCCTGGCCCCGTCCAGATCGACCAGGTGCAGCCTACGGATTCCATGGTCCTCAAAGAGTTTTCCCTGGTCCAGGGGCACGAGGGGGTAAACAGTCTTCTGTTCAAAGTCTCCCTGGACCAGCCGGACGCATTTCCCATCCATGATATCCATTGCCGCAATAATCTCCATCTGGCGGATTTGATTTGGTTTTGGTCCGGGGACCGGAGGTCAGATCCTCAGATCCAGAAAATTACGCAGGATCCTTTCCCCCACGCCGGCCGATTTTTCCGGGTGGAACTGCACTCCAAAAAAATTATTTTTCCCCAGCCCGGCGCTATAGGCCAATCCATACCGGGCGCTGGCAATGGTATCAGGGCCGGGCCCAGCATAATAGCTGTGCACGAAATAAACATGGGACCCTTCTTCCACCCCTTCCAGCAACCCGGATTTCAAACTACCGACCGTGTCCCACCCCATATGCGGAACCTTGAGCCCCGCACCGGGGGGAAATAGCCTGACCTCCTCCCCGAATATGCCCAGGCATTCGGTATCATTTTCCTCCGACCGGCTGCACATCAGCTGCATCCCCAGGCAAATGCCCAGCACGGGTTGCCGCAGTCCGCAAATCAGCTGGTCGAGCCTCCTTTCCTTCAAATAGGCCATGGCGGAACTGGCTTCCCCCACCCCGGGAAAGATCACCCGGTCCGCCTTTAGGATATCATCCGGGTCATCGGTCACAGTGGCGCTGGACCCCATCCGCTCCAAGGCGAACAGCACCGACCGGATATTGCCTGCATTATATTTTATGATCGCAACAGAGACTGCCATCATCTGGATTTTGATCCTCCTGTTCTGGATTGGCCCAGAATCCCTGCCAAAAAATCCGCCGTGGCCCGGGCCGGATCCCCGGGCCCCGACAGGGCCTGGATGAAAGCCGTCCCGATCACGGCCCCCCGGGTATGGCTGCAGGCTTTCAGAAAACTCTCCCGGTCCCTGATCCCGAATCCGGTGAGCAGGGGATGGGTAAGGCCCATCCGCGATACGCGCTCAAAATAGTTTTGCTGCCGGTCCAAATCTTTTCCTTTTCCGGTAGTGGAAGAAGAACTCACCAGGTAGAGGAATCCGCCCGTGGCCCGGTCAATGGCCCCAATCCTTTCCGGGCCCGTCTCGGGGGTGATCATGAAGACCAGGTGCAATCCCTGCTCCTGGAACTTCTTCCGGTAATGGATCTCATATTCCTCCAGGGGAAGATCTGGCAAAATCACCCCGTCGATCCCTGTCTCCACGCAGCACCGCACAAACCGGTCCATGCCGAACTGGAGCACCGGATTGAGGTACCCCATCAGCAGGATGGGGATCCGGATGGTTTTGCGGCAATCCCGGAGCTGGGAAAAAAGCAGCTCCAGGGTCATGCCCTGGGAAAGCGCCCTGGAACCGCTTTCCTGGATCACCGGCCCGTCGGCAATTGGATCGGAAAAAGGGATGCCTACCTCGGTGAGGTCCGCTCCGTGTTCCTGCAGGGCTTCCAGGATCCCCCGGGTATCGTTCAGCCGCGGATACCCCGCGGTGAAATACACACTGAGGATCTGACTGTCCTTGTCGGCGAAAAGCTGATCGATCCGGTTCATAGATTTCCGGGACTGTTGGATTCGTTTTTGATTTTTTCCGGAAGATTACGGATATAGGTTTCCAGGTCCTTGTCACCCCTTCCGCTCAGGCAAACCACCACCACCTCCTCCGGGAGGAGCGGGAGCTCCTTCAGCTTGGCCAGCGCATGGGCTGGTTCCAGGGCCGGGATGATCCCTTCCAGGCGGGTCAGCTCGTAGGCGGCCTCCAGTGCCTCGGCATCGGTAGCCTGCAGGTAGATCGCCCTCCCGCTTTGGAAAAGGGAGGCATGCAGGGGGCCGATCCCCGGGTAGTCCAGGCCTGCGGAAATCGAATAAGGTTCCGTGATCTGGCCATCCTGGGTCTGCATCAGCAGGGTCCGGCTTCCATGGATGATGCCCGGCCTGCCCAACACGGTGGTGGCCGCCGAAGCCCCACTGTGAATTCCTTTTCCGGCCGCCTCCACCGCCACCAGCCGCACGGAAGGGGTATCCAGGTAATGGTAGAAAGTGCCAGCAGCATTGCTTCCTCCTCCCACGCAGGCAACCAGCCAGTCCGGGTCCGGCCGGCCCGTCTGGTCCT
>DATKSX010000305.1:0-7353 GCA_035531415.1 Chitinophagaceae bacterium | reverse complement strand
CAACAGTTCCAGGGAATGTGGCATCCATGTTCACGCCTCCCCGGAGGGACACCCGGCTTTAACTGAAAACCATGAATAAACAGGATAACGATTATCTGACGCAACTGGAGTCGGAGTCGATTCATATCCTTCGGGAGGTGGCCGGCCAGTTTGAACGGCCTGCCCTGCTGTTTTCAGGAGGGAAGGACTCCATCACATTGGTGAGCCTGGCCCAGAAGGCCTTCCGCCCCGGGAAGTTTCCCTTCCCGTTGGTCCATATCGACACCGGGCATAATTTCCCGGAAGTGATCGCCTTCAGGGACCAGCTGGTCCAAAGCCTCGGAGAAAGGCTGTTGGTCCGCAAGGTGGAGGACACCATGCGGGAAAAGGGTCTGAAACCTCCGATTGGAAAGTTGGCCAGCCGCAATGCCCTGCAGACCTATACCCTGCTGGATGCCATCGAGGAATTCCGGTTTGACGCCTGCATCGGGGGCGCCCGCAGGGACGAGGAAAAGGCCAGAGCGAAGGAAAGGATTTTTTCCGTGCGGGATGAATTCGGGCAATGGGACCCCAAGCTTCAGAGGCCGGAACTCTGGAACCTTTTTAATGGGAGGATCCACAAAGGGGAGAATGTCCGGGTCTTTCCGATCAGCAACTGGACGGAACTGGATGTCTGGAATTATATCCGAAGGGAAAAAATCGATCTTCCCCAGATTTATTTTGCCCACCGGCGCCGTTGCCTGGTTTACAAAGGGCAGCTGGTGTCCGCATCCGGCCATATCCTGACGGACCCATCCGATGAATTTGTGGAACGGACCGTCCGGTTCCGCACGGTCGGGGACATGAACTGCACCGCCGCGGTGGAATCCACGGCCTCCACGGTGGAGGAAATCATCCGGGAAATCTCCCTTTCCCGGATCAGCGAAAGAGGGGAAACCCGGATCGATGACCGGACCTCTGAGGCGGCGATGGAAGACCGCAAAAAGGGAGGGTATTTTTAAATCAGCCTATGGACATCCTCAGATTCATTACGGCCGGCAGCGTCGACGACGGGAAAAGCACCCTGATCGGGAGGCTTTTATACGACAGCAAATCCATTCTCAGCGATCAACTCCAGGCGATCCGGCGGCAATCCCGCAAGGACTCTGCTCTGGAAATCGACCTGGCCCTTTTGACCGACGGCCTTCGGGCCGAACGGGAGCAGGGCATCACCATCGACGTGGCTTATAAATATTTTTCCACCGCCAAGCGCAAATTCATCATCGCCGATGCCCCGGGCCATACCCAGTATACCCGTAACATGGTCACGGGGGCCTCCACGGCCAACCTGGCGCTCATCCTGATCGATGCCCGCAACGGAATCATGGAGCAAACCCGCAGGCATTCCATCCTGGCTTCCCTGCTGGGAATCCCGCATGTCGTGGTATGCGTCAACAAGATGGATCTGGTGGATTTTTCGGAGGACCGCTTTTACGAAATCGTGAACAATTTCCGGCCCATCGCCGGGAAGCTCGGCCTGAAAGACGTTTATTATGTTCCGGTCAGCGCGCGGCTGGGGGACCATATTGTGGACCGCTCCCCCCACATGCCCTGGTTTACCGGCAAACCCCTCCTTCCCTACCTGGAGGAACTTCCCCTTTCCAGCGATATCAACCTGGAAATTGCCCGGATGCCGGTTCAATATGTGATCCGGCCCCAGTCCAGGGAGTTGCACGATTACCGGGGATTTGCCGGCAAGATCATCAGCGGCTCCTTCCATTCCGGGCAGGCGGTCAGGATTTATCCGGGAGGAGAGGAAACCACCATCAGCCGGATTGAAACTTTTGACGGAATCCTGGAGCAGGCATCCGCCCCGCTCTCGGTGGTCCTGCACCTGACCGATGACCTGGGAGTGGGCCGGGGAGATTTGATCGTTCCCCGCGACCAACCCATTCATTTCGGCCAGGATTTCCAGGCCACTATTTGCTGGATGGATACCGCCCCGCTGAAAGTGGGCGACCGGCTGATATTGCAGCATAACTGCAATTCGGTGCGATGCTCCATCCGGGAAATCCCGTACCGGATCGATGTGGGGAGCCTTGAACAGCTACCAGCAGGGGGTTCTGTCGGGCTCAACGAGATCTTTTGCGCCTCCATCCATACCGCCAAACCCATCGCCTGGGACCAATACCAGGACAACCGGGCCAATGGGGGATTCATCCTCATTCAGGAGAATACCAATGTCACAGTGGGTGCAGGGATGATCCTTTGAGAACCTAATGTAAACCGATCCTGACGCTGTCGGAGACCGCCCCCTGGGTGAACCGGACCAGGTAATCCCCTGGAGGAATTCCCGTTCCGAATAACAATTCCTGTCTTCCCCTGGGATATACCTGGCGGTCAACCAGGCTTCCGAAAAATTTCCCTTTGCTATAAAGTCCAATGGATACGGGGATGATATCCTCTGCGAAAAAGTTGAGGACGTATTGTTTCAACCGGAGGGATTTGATCAGATCCATCCTTCCCACGGCCTTATCCTCCACCGCCAGGTAGAATCCGGGACGGTACTGGGGGAAATCAATATCAGCCTTATCCATACCTACCAGGATCTCCGGAATGGACATGAACAGTTTCCAGGGCAGGCCGCTGCGGTAATTTTCAATCATGATGGGGATGGGTCCTTCATCGATGGCAAGATACTGGCGGGAGAACCAATGGTCCTTCAGGTTGTAGGCGTCGTAAAACCCGCAGGGTCCCCAGAGTTGGGTAGAGAGTGAATCGAACATGAACCGGAGGGCTTGCATGGAATAATAGGGGGTGTAGGGAAAGGCACTTAGGGAGGCCGATGGGGTGATGGTTCCGTTATCGTGATCCGGGGCATGGGCCGAATAGCCCCGCTGCTGGTCCGAAGCAGTGAGTCCCCAGTTTCCCGGTCCGTACCGGTATCCGGAGGGGGCGTGGTACAGACAGTAATCGTGGTTGATCAGGGTCTGGGTGACGTTATGTTTCCAATAATTGATATAGGGATCCTTCATCAGCCTGGGATCGAGCCCCAGGAAAGAATATTGGGTAAAGAACAGGGGCCCTCCGTAGGGGAAGCCCACCTTCAGGGTATACCCCAGGTATTTGTTGGGGTTGAGGAAATGATCGCTTTTCACCCAGGTATCCTGGTAAACCGAAGAATCAATGGGGTGGGTTGGAGAGGACAGGGCCAGAATATAGGTGATCAGGCATTCATTGAATCCCCGGATCGGGAAATCCATGGCCCATCCCTTCCGGGGAGACCAGTGCCAGAACAGGGTGTCGCTGTGGCCCCGGGTGTACCAGGCCCAGTCCACGGAAAGCCAAAGCCGGTCAATCTTTCTGCGCAATAGCGTCTCCTGGTCTCCGGAGCCGTCGAAGAATTGCCGGGCAATGAGCAATCCGTTGATCAGATAGGAAGTTTCAACGAGGTCACCCCCGTCATCGTTCGGACTGAAAGGAATGGTCTTTCCCGTTGTTCCGTTCATCCAATGGGACCAGGCCCCATGATACCGGTCTGCCTTTTCCAGGAAACCAGTTATTTTAAGCAGCCGGGCCACTGCGGAGTCCCGGTTGATCCATCCGCGACTCACCCCGACCACAATGCAGCTGATCCCGAAGCCGCTCCCTCCGGTAGTCACTGTATTGGGGGTGGCGGTCCGTTCGGGTGCCAGGCCGCTTACCGGATGGGCAGAATCCCAGAAATACCGGATGGTCTGGTGTTGGATGGTATCGAGCAGCTGGCGGTCGGTCAGACCGGAATTCTGCCGGCTGGATGCTTCGGTACCCGGTTGGGGCTTGCAGGAAGAAAAAAGGAAAAGGCCGGAAAGGATCAGGCCAACCCATGCAGTATTCCGGATCATAATCAAAAAAGAATGAAGGTAAGGAGTGGTTTTTTACTGGAATAGCAGGAAGCTCCGTTGCCCGGATCGGGGTCTGGTCAAAACCTCCCCCACCCGGAAATGATCGTTGCCTCAAGCCCCGGGAGAGAACCGGCCGGCCCGGGTATTGGCCCCATCCAACAGGCACATACATTCCACGAAGGAACCGATGTACCTGTTGTAACGGATGAGACCTTTTCCAACCACTAGGAAATTGAAGATTAGGACCAGAAATTACAACAAGTTCCTGAATTGGACAAAAAAAACGGGAAGCCCTGGCGCATGGGCCTGAAAGGCGGTAAAAAAGGGGCAGCCCACGCTGCCCCAGTTGGCTGGCAGGTCAGTCGATCCGGCCGGAATGCAGCCGTTGGGGGATCCCGGACCGGTAATATCGAATTTCGGTCAGGGGTCCGACCTGGAACCGGAATGGGCCGGATTCCGTGACGGGTTTATTATCCTGGCCGATGAATGAAAGGTCTTTTGGGGTGAGGGTGAACACGATGGTCTGGGTCTGACCGGGTTCCAGCTCCACCTTGCGGAAGGCACGAAGCCTTTTGACTTCGGGGGTGATGCTCGCGTAAAGGGCCCCGCTGTATAGTTCCACCACTTCCTTCCCTTTTCTGGGACCGCTGTTGGTCAGGTCCACCGATACGGTGAAGGGCAGGTTGCCCCGGAGGGTATCAGGGCTTACCTTAAGGTTGGAATAGCTGAAACTGGTATAACTCAGGCCGAATCCAAATTCGAACTGGGGATTATATCCGTCGATGGACCCCTGGTCATCATCTTCGGCGTATTTCCGGTAATAATGGAAAAGGGCGTTGGCATGACGGGGATAGGTGACAGGCAGCTTTCCACTCGGGTTGGTATCGCCGAAAAGCACGGATGCCAGAGCATCTCCCCCCTCACTGCCCAGATAATAGGCCATCAGGATCCCACTCATTCCTTCGGAAAACTGGGAAATAATCCTGGGTCTGCCTTCGGTCAGCACGAGGATTACCGGTTTTCCCGTCCCGGCCATTGCCTTGGCCAGATCAATCTGGGCCTGGGGCAGGTCCAGGTCATCGATATTGCCGGGGGTCTCGGCGTAAGAACTTTCTCCCAGACACAGGATCACTGCGTCAGCCCGGGATGCTGCACGGACAGCGGAATCGATATCGATGGCCCGGTTGAAACCGGTTCCCTCCACATAGCTGACCTGGCCTGCTCCAATGCGCTGGCGGATCGCAGCCAGAATCGTGTGGTGGCCATTTCCAAACTCATCATCCCGCTCCCCCTGCCAGGTATAGGACCATCCTCCGTCCAGCGACCTCATGGTGTTTGCAGAGGGTCCGGTGACCAGGACCTTCGCGCCGGGGGAAAGCGGCAACACCCGGTTTTCATTCTTCAGCAGGGTGATGGCTTCCTCTGCGGCCTGGAGGGCTACTTTCCGGTGCGCCTCGCTCCCGAAATCAGGGTAATCTGCCGGGTTGCCAACAGGATGGTCGAAAAGACCCAGGTCGTATTTCAACTGGAGGATCCGGCGAACCGATGCATCTATCCGGGAAACCGGCACCTCTCCTTTTTTCACCAGGTCCAGCAATTCATTGTAAAAGGAAAAATCATAAGGGACCATGCTCATGTCGATCCCGGCCATAACGGCGATGCGTACGGCTTCCTCCTCCGTGGCGGCGATATGGTGGCGGTCATGGAGGTTCTTGATGTCGGCCCAGTCTGAAACGATCACTCCTTTGAACCCCAGTTCTCCACGCAGGACATCGGTCAGCAGGTAATGGCTGGCGTGCACAGGGACTCCGTTGATCTCCGCGGAATTGACCATCAGGGTCATGGCACCGGCCTTAACGGCAGCAGCGAAATTGGGCAGGAAATACTGGCGCATGAACCGGTCCGGGATCCAGGCCGGAGTCCGGTCCTTTCCGGAAAGCGGATCGCTGTATCCCAGGTAATGTTTCATGCAGGCCGCTACATGGTATTTATCGATCGGTCCTTCCCCCTGGTATCCCCGGATCAGGGCGGCTCCCATGGTGCTCCCCAGCAGCGGATCCTCGCCCAGGGTTTCGTACATCCTGGGCCAAAGCGGGTTGATCCCAAGATCCAGCACGGGGGAGAAGTTCCAGGGAATATAGGATGCCCGGGTCTCATAGGCGGTCACCTCCCCCATCTGGTGAGCAAGATCCGGGTTCCAGGTAGCTGCCAGGCCAATCTCCTGGGGGAAAAGGATGCTGCCCATGGTATAGGTCACCCCGTGGATCGCGTCAATACCATAAAGTACCGGGATTCTAAGCCGGGTCTCCCGGGTAGCCATCTGCTGGATTTCGGAAATGATTTCGTGCCAATGGTCCCGGTCAAATCCATGGGCGCCAACGTTAAGGATGGATCCCACATGATATTTGAGCAGGGCCTCCCGGAGCATTGCCGTATCCAGAGTTTGCGGTTCCAGGTCCTGGCCGTGGCTTTTTGCCGATACCACGTCCAGGGTAACCTGTGTCATTTGTCCCACTTTTTCTTCCAGGGTCATTTTTTTAAGCAACGCTTCCACCATTTGATTTGGGGAGGAGGGCTTCCGGGTCGGGCCGGGTTTTCCGGGACGGGCAATAGGAAGGGCGCTCAGACAAATCCCAGAGATCAGGAAAGCGGAAAGGATCTTTTTCATGGCAATTCGGGGATCAAGGTTTAAAAAGGGATTGGGCCCGGTTTTCAGACTGCCGGGGACGAAAGATAAGAGATCGGGGATTATTTTTTTTCGATTTATTCCTCAATTAATGCCCCGGGGATTATTTCCGGAAAAAGAACATGAAATACACCGCTCCCATGATGCAGGCGAAGCTGGCCAGGTAATTCCAGCGGATCTGCTCCTTCAGGTATAGCACTGCAAAGACAGAGAACACCGTCAGGGTGACCCCTTCCTGGATCATCTTGAGCTGGAACCCGTTGAATCCTTCCAGAAACCCGATCCGGTTTGCCGGAACCTGGAAACAATATTCCAGCAGGGCAATGCCCCAGCTGACCAGGATCACCTTCCAAAGAGCCACCTGGACAAATTTGAGGTGACCGTACCAGGCAATCGTCATGAAGATGTTGGAGCAGAAAAGGAGCAGAACAGTACGCATGGGACCGGTTTTATTTCCTTCAAAACATACCCGCTTTGAGGCGGTAAAGTTGCATAACGCAAAGATAACCCCAGTCAAACTGAAGGATCCCCAGGAAGGTGATGGATTTTCTCCATTTCCGATGGGGAAACAAGTGGCAGACCGGTGGAATTTTTCGGAAAAACAATATTTATTGCCCCTGAAGGATGGGAAGAAACCTTCAAAGATTCAAATAATCCCCGGTCCGAAGACCGGTTATGGGAATAGCCGGTCTTCAAAAGTTTATGCTCAGGGATGGAGGATCGAACCATAAAACTTCACCGCATCGCCATGAAGCTTTTCAATGGTCGCTTTACTGATATAGACCATGTGACCCGCCTCATAATAGGTGATCTGCAGGTGCTTGC
>DATKSX010000304.1:0-4855 GCA_035531415.1 Chitinophagaceae bacterium | reverse complement strand
ATGGCATCTGTGGTATCCCGGGGTTTCCCAAGGACCCGGCCGTCCAGGAAGACGAGGGTATCTGCCCCAAGAATCACCTCACCCGGTTCGTCCCGGTTGCGGACCGAAGCCGCCTTTTTTTCAGCCAGGTAAGCTGGGATTTTTTCCAGTTCCAGGCCTGCCGGCCAGGTTTCCTCGGCATGGGGCAGCCGGACTTCGAACTGGAGTCCGGCTGCCTGAAGCAGTTGGTTCCTGCGGGGAGATGCTGAAGCAAGTACGAGGATAAAGGGCAGGTCCATGACCGGGAGTTAGGCGAAAAAAAGCATGCTCAGGATCCCCGTCAGCATAATCCCCTTCAATAGGGTGCTGCCCCGGTGGAAATGGGCGGGAAGGGTGGCCTTTTTCAACTGAATGGTCGTATAAACCAGGGGTAATTGCACCAGCAGGGCCAGGTAGGCCACTTCTCCCCACCATCCCCAGGCCCCCAGCCGGAATTGCACCAAAAAGACCAACAGGACCAGCAGGGCCGTCAGGGCATAACAGATCCCTTTTGCCTGGTTAATGCCCCATGCGATGGGGATGGTCCTGCAACCCTCCTTCAGATCCCCGGGCAGGTCCTCGAGGTCCTTTACAATTTCACGGACCAGGGAAATGAGGAAGGCGAACAAGGCATAAATGGCCAGAATGCGGTCCAACCGGTAGGCTACATAGAGGGGTTGATTGAAACCGTGGCGGTAAAGCATGGGCTCATAGATACCAACCACCAGGACCGTCATTGCGGTGAGCAGGGAGATCACCAGGTTGCCTGTGATCAGCTGGCGTTTGTATGAAGTGGAATAAAACCAAAGCAGTCCCGTGCATATGGGCTGGATGAACCCGGCCATCCAGTTATGTTCAGAAAAGGCCACCAGGAAACCGAGAATAACAGCAGCTGTGTTCAGCAGGGTATGCCAGGCAATGGCCCACCTGCGGCTGATCACCTTGTCCACGATGATCCTCCCTGGACGGTTGACCAGGTCGATGTTGATATCGAAATAATCATTGATAATATATCCCGCCGCAGCCACCAGGACCGTGGAAAGGCAAAGCAGGAAGAACAGGGTCCCGCTGAGGGTGGGCCCAATCCCGTACCAACCCAAAACGGGCCGTATCACCCCATATTGAAGCAGGTATTGGGTCAAAAAGATGAAGATGAGGTTCGGATACCGGACCAGGCGCAGGAAGGACCTGACCAGTTTCAGGAATTTGCGGATATGCAATCGGTATGGCATTTTAGGGTTATCATCCTTCTTCCCAGAGGCCCTGCAGCCGGAGCACTTTTTCAATAACATCCCGGACGCAGCCGAACCCGCCCCGGAACGGGGAGATATATTTGCAGCATGCTTTCACTTCGGGAACGGCATCTGCCGGACAGACCGGAACCCCTGCAAGCTGCAGGGCCGGGAGGTCGGGCACATCGTCTCCCATATATAGCAGGGCTGAGGCATTGATCAGTTCCTGTTGAAGTACCCCGGAAATATAGGTCCCTTTGTCCCGGATGCCCATAAAAACCTGGTGCAGGCCCAGCTGTCTCAGCCTTTGGGCAACCCCGTCGGACCGGGCCCCTGAAATTGCCATCACCCGGAAACCTCTGGTCACAGCGAGCTGCAGGGCATAGCCATCCCGGACATGCATGGTGCGGAGCAAATCCCCGTTATCGGTGACCAGAACCCTTCCGTCTGTCATCACCCCATCGACATCGAAGGCCAAAACCTGGACTGTCCGGAAGAGCGACAGGGAATTTTCCATAGGGATCAGTTTGAACCCGGCTCCGGCTGGAGATCGGGATCGGGATAATAATGAAATATGTGGTCGGATATCATCCGGTAAAAATCCCTGAGCCCGGGGTATTGGGTCAGCAGTTCGAGCTGAAGGTCAATGGTCCCCCGGTCATGCCTCCGGGCCGGACCCGTCTGCATGTCCAGGGGGTCATACCGGTCGGCCCGGTCGAAGGTCTCCTGGAGGAGGGGCTTGAGCAGGTCGAAGTCAATGGATTCGCTGCGGCAATAATCCGCGGCCAGGCTGATCATGTGATTGGCGAAGTTATTGCAGATCACCGCGGCCAGATGCATTTTCATGCGGTGTTCGGAATCGATTTCCCGGACCACCGGGGAAATGCTTTCGGCCAGGGTTCTGAGGCGGGTAAGGGTACCCCTGTCGCCGGCTTCCACCAACATGGGAATGGGGCGGATCTGCTTGATATCCTTTCGCAGGGACTGGAGGGGGTAAAGCACCCCGGTATTGGTCGAAATTCTGGAGATCGCTGACAAAGGAAGGGAGCCCGCAGTATGGGCCGCAATGCGTTTGCCCAGCCGGAGGGTTTCATTGAGCTGGGGGATTGCCCGGTCAGTCACCGCAAGGAGGTAAACGTCCGCATCCATGGAAAGGTCATTGAGGTCTGTCCCGTGTTGGGCGTTGAGCCTATCGGCAAGTTCCCGGGCATGGCCGGGGTTCCTACTGATGACCTGGACAATCCGGTGACCGGAAAGCTCAAGCATATGGCCAAAGGTATGGGCGACATTTCCTGAACCGATGAGGACAATTTCCATGGAAAGAACGGCTGCGTATTGGGCAGGCCGTATAATGCCGCTAAACTAAGATTAATGCGTTTGAAATCTTCAAAAAATCTGTCCCTGCCCTGACCCTGATCGCACCCGGTCCCGTACCGTCAAAGGTTCTCCTCCCCTCCCTTCCAGTAGGGGAAGGCAGCTCTTTTCGACCAGTTTTTATCCGCAGATACGGAGTTGTTTTAATAAAATTGTACCATTGTGGCCATGGGTCCGGGCACAATGCAGCCTGCCTGGGCCATTTTAGGGCCTTCCGCCCCCCGCCGAAACCGGCCTTCAGACCGGATTTCCGGCCCAAGTTTGGGGAAAATTCCGGGTGAGGAGGGGAGGTTGCCATACTATTCTATATTTGCGAAAAATTTCAGAAGCGGGATTCCGCGGGATTTGATAAACGGAATGTTCATGGCGAAGAATTTATTGATTGTGGAATCTCCGGCCAAGGCAAAGACCATTGAGAAGATCCTGGGATCTGATTTCCAGGTTAAATCCTGCTTTGGACACATCCGTGACCTGGAGAAGGACGATATGGGAATTGACCTCCTGCACGATTTCAAACCGACCTATATCGTGCCCGAGGAGAAGGAAAAGGTCGTTAAAGAATTGAAGAAGGTGGCCAAATCTTCCGATGAAGTATGGCTGGCCACGGATGAAGACCGGGAGGGGGAGGCAATTTCCTGGCATCTCTGCGAGGTGCTTGGCCTGGATCCCAAAGTCACCAAGAGGATCGTTTTCCATGAGATCACCAAGCCGGCGATCCAAAACGCGGTAAAAAGCCCGCGCACCCTGGATATGAACCTGGTTAATGCCCAGCAGGCCAGAAGGATCCTGGACCGGATTGTGGGTTTTGAACTCAGCCCGGTGCTTTGGCGCAAGATGGGGATGAAAAACTCCCTTTCCGCAGGCAGGGTTCAGTCCGTGGCGGTCCGCCTGATCGTGGAGCGGGAACGGGAGATCCAGGGCTTTACCCCCCAAAGCAGTTTCAGGGTGGAAGCCAGTTTTAGCGCGAAAGATGCATCGGACCGGTGGATCCAGTTTAAGGCTGAAGGACCCCAACGGCTCCCGGATTCAGAAAACGCCGAAAAGTTCCTGCAGTCCTGCATCGGAGCAGCATATACGGTAAGGGAAGTCCAGGTTAAACCTGCCCGCAAATCCCCCGCCGCCCCTTTCACTACTTCAACCCTTCAGCAGGAAGCCAGCCGCAAGCTGGGCTATTCGGTGAGCCGGACGATGGTGCTGGCGCAGAAGCTTTATGAAAGCGGGAGGATCAGTTACATGAGAACCGATTCCGTAAATCTATCCGATACGGCCCGGGAAGACATCAGCCAGGCCATCCGGGGAAATTACGGCCCCGAGTTTCTGCAATCCAGGTCCTTCAAAAATCGCAACGAATCGGCACAGGAAGCCCACGAGGCAATCCGGCCGACCAATATGGCGCAATCCACCATCGAGGATTCCGATACCCGCAGGCTTTACGAGCTTATCTGGAAACGGACCATCGCCTCCCAAATGAGCGATGCAGAGCTGGAAAAGACCACGGCCCGAATCGCCATATCCACGACCAAGGATGAACTCACCGCGACAGGAGAAGTGATGAAATTCGAGGGGTTCCTCAAAGTATACCGGGAGGACCGGGACGAAGATGACGGCTCCGAAGAAAATACCGAAGGCCTTCTTCCTCCCCTGGTTCCTGGCCAGGTCCTCCGGTTTGAAGAAATGCAGGCCACCGAAAGGTTCACCCGTCCCAGCCCGCGGTATACCGAGGCGAGCCTGGTCAAAAAGCTGGAAGAGCTGGGGATCGGCAGGCCATCCACCTACGCACCGACCATTTCCACCATCCAGAAAAGAGGATATGTGGAAAAAAGGGACAAGGAGGGGGTTCAAAGGGAATTCCAGGTCCTGGCCCTCAGGGAAGGCAAGATCACCACCCTCCGCCAACAGGAAACCACCGGAACGGAAAAATCCAAGATGTTCCCCACCGATCTGGGCATGCTGGTGACCGGATTCCTGAAAGCCCATTTCAACCGGGTGATGGATTACGGGTTCACCGCGAAGATCGAGGAGGAATTCGATGAAATTGCCAATGGGAAAAAAATCTGGAATGAAATGATCGGGGCCTTCTACCAGCCCTTCCATGAATCGGTGGAGAATACCCTTGAGCATGCTGAGAGGGTTCGCGGGGAACGGGCTCTGGGCGATGATCCGGCCAGCGGCAAACCCGTGGTGGCCAGAATGGGAAGATACGGGCCCATGGTCCAGATCGGCCAGGCCAG
>DATKSX010000303.1:0-4545 GCA_035531415.1 Chitinophagaceae bacterium | reverse complement strand
ACCCATGGGATGCAATTCGGCGTCGAGATCCCGGGGATTAGCTGGAGCCCCGCACAGTATGTTTATAAGGAATGGGCGGACCTTTATCACGAAGGAAACCAGTGGATCTACGTGAACCGGGGCTACGGATTTATCGGATACCCGGGCCGGGTGGGAATTCTTCCGGAAATTACTATATTTGATTTATCATGATAACCAGGTTTTTAGATAAT
This sequence comes from Chitinophagaceae bacterium, assembly GCA_035531415.1. Taxonomy (GTDB): domain Bacteria; phylum Bacteroidota; class Bacteroidia; order Chitinophagales; family Chitinophagaceae; genus JANWKA01. Next base: position 4,333 of record DATKSX010000303.1, on the reverse strand, counting down.
AATTTAAAAATCATATAAGTATTGGCTCAACCCTGGGCTATTTTTATTATCCAATGGAACACCTGTAGCCAGCATGGACCCTTTTTACCCCTGGAAAAACCATATGCTTCGCGCCCTTTCCGTTGCGATGGTGGTCCTATTGGCCGCCCGAAACCTCCGGGCCCAGGAGGTGGGGGTGCAACCGGATACCACCCTGGAATCCCTGGAAGCGCTTCTGGATACCACCGCCCCTATCGGGAGTCAACTGGTGGTCAGCGCAGCTTTCGGGAACAACCCCTATGAACAGCTCCATAAAAGCAATTATATCCTGGTGAACAAGTCCTTCTTCATGCCGGAGATTGCCTATACCCACCGGACCGGCCTGGGTATTTCCCTTTCGGCTTATGACCTTTTCGGTTCCGAGGACAATGGTTGGTTTGAATACGATGTGGCCCCATCCTACACCTTCGACCGGGGGAAAGACGTGAGCTTCGGAATCAGTTATCAGAAATACCTGTACAGCAAGACCAGTCCCCTGCCCAGGACCCCCCTGACCAACGAAACCTACGCCTATGTGCTGGTGAATTCCTGGTGGGTCCAGCCCGGTGCTGCAGTGGATTATGCGTGGGGAACCTATACCCTGAAAAAGAAAACCTATCCTGCGGATGATTTCGACATCCTGCTTTCCATCCAGCACGCGTTCGACTTTTCCGGCCTGTTCACTGCAGAGGACGACCTGAACCTCACTCCGGCGCTTAACCTGGTCTTAGGAACCGAAAAATTCACGCGGAGTTTTGGAAGCACGAAGCTGATCGGCAGGGCCAAGCACATCCAAAAAAACGCCACGGACGTGGAGCATGTCATCACCGGGGCAAACATCAATACCTACACGGTGCAGCAGTCCGAGTTTCTGCCCCGCACCTTCGAAGCCTCCATCGACCTCAGTTACCAGCTGGGAAAATTCAGCCTGGAACCCCAATATTATTTCGATATTCCCCTGGGTGCAGGACAGACCGGAAACTTCAGTTATTTCCTCCTGACTGCCGCGGTGACTTTCTGATCTTTTAGAATTCCACATGGGTTCTCAGGGAAAATATTTGCACCGGGCCCCGGTCCAGGTTATAGGCCGGATGGGCCACGAACTGATAGTCCGCCGTGAGGAATAAAGATTGAAGAAAACAGGTCTGATAATAGCATTCCAGAATGGTTTCCGGCCCATACCGGGTCAGCTTCCCGTCTCCGATCATGAAATCATAGCCCCCGCCATTCAGGAAGGCCCGGTGGATGGAAGAGATGCCGTCGACCAGTCCTGCAAGGCCAATTTGATCCTTCGGGCGCTTCCACCCGGCCCCGGAGATCCGGATTCCGCCTGCAAGGGTTTCATCGATGTTGGCGAAAGCCCATGTGGCTGTTTTTCCGTCATTCCACCCGGCCCTCAGAAATGCGGACACCGCAGGGCTGAACTGCTGGTCGATATTGAGCCCTCCCCCGTACTTGATGTGCCCATAGGTTTTGCCATGGACGACATCCAGGGTGGTATCGGTCCCGGTCTTTTTTTCATCCAGGACCTGTTGATAGCCGGGTCCCTCGTTATTGTTCAAATAACCCAACAACCGGAAATGCCCCGGATTGGAGCCGATATGGATTTCCTTATCCAGCTCCAGGTTCTCGGATTGGGTCCGGGTTAAATTGAAATTGAGGGTGGGGCCGTTGGCATAAACAGGTTCCAGGGCTTCTGCCAGCCTCAGGGCCCATCCCGGGTGGATCAGTTCCAGGGCCAACAGGTAAGTATAACCCCGGGTATTGGCCGCATAGTCCCAGGCCCCGTTATTCATAAAGCCCCAGTTGAGGAAATCCGTCCTCGGGTCATGGCTGACCTCATTGTCATCAAGCAGATCGGACAGGGCGAGTTTGCCCAGGGTGATGTCCAGCCGGTCGGAAGATACCTCCTCAGATATCTGGTTATCCCCATCGCCGAGCGTGTCGATTCTCCGGTGGGCGAGGGCAATATGCTGGCGGATGAATGCCCTGCCGAAATATAGCTGGGGTTTAGGATCCCCGATGCGGAAAGTCTCCCCGTTTGGAAAGGCAGCGATGCCTAGGGTGCTGCTCAGGCCGGTGCCTCCGGCGATTTCCGGATCCAGATAGAAGGCAGCACCATTCCAAAGCCTGCGTCCAAAGAAAAGGGTGGAGGTAAGAGAAATGGCGGTTTCGCCCGAATCCCTGAGGCTGTTGGTACCGGAATAAGCTGCACGGAAGGCCGGATGCCCCTGAATTACGGTGGTGATCTGGAAATGGTAGCTCCACCCCGAAAGGGAGTCCTGCTGGGACCTGCCGGAAAAAGGAAGGGCAATCGCTGCGAAAAGAAAGGCAGGGAATATCCGGGCAAAGGAAAGAGTTGAAGGGAAACGGGCAAGGGGAAAACCAGTCCCTGGAAATGGGGCAATATCGGCTACCTGCCGGGGTGGCCCGGGAAATCGACGCCAAAAGGGTGATATGAGCCTGCTTCCATCCATAGGTCGGGATCGGAATTCTTCATGATGAAGGTACTGTGGCCGGGAATGCTATTCATTGCCTGCATTGAAAAATTTCCGGGCAAAACTAAAACGGGTTTTACCAAAGAACAAATCATTTGCGGCGTTATTTTCAGAATAAAAAGGGTCCTGTCCTGAACCGCGGGGATCCTTCGGTGTGGATTTTCGCCTGCATTCCCTTAGGGTCCTGATGCCTTCCGGCTTAACTTTATGGCAAATCCCCTACCCCATGCAACCCATCCGGATCGCAACGGCACAATTCGAACACCGCAGCCGGGATAAATCCTATAACCTGGACTGCATCGATGCCCTTGCTGCGGAGGCGGCCGGGAAAGGAGCCATGGCAGTGGCTTTCCACGAATGCTCCATCACCGGATACGTCTTTGCCCGACACCTGGACCTGGAACAAATGCTGGATCTGGCCGAATACATACCCGGAGGGCCTTCCCTGGAGCGGCTGACTGAGATCGCAAAAAAGTACCGCATCCAGGTTCTTGCCGGCCTGTTTGAAAAGGACCGGGAAGGTAAGGTCTACAAAGCTTATGTCTGCGTCGGCGCCGACGGCCTGGTGGCCCGTTTCAGAAAGCTTCATCCTTTCATCAATCCCCATCTGACCCCTGGAAACCAGTATTGCATCTTTGACCTGCAAGGATGGAAATGTGGTATCCTGATCTGTTATGACAACAATATCATTGAAAACGTCCGCGCCACCACCCTGCTGGGGGCGGACCTCATCTTCATGCCCCATGTGACCATGTGCACCCCGGCTCCCAGGCCCGGCGCCGGCTTTGTCGATCCGGGGCTTTGGAAAAACAGGCAAAGGGATCCGGAAACCCTGCGCAGGGAATTCGACGGCCCTAAGGGAAGGGAATGGCTCCTGAAATGGCTTCCGGCCCGGGCTTTTGATAACGGGATCTTCCTGGTTTTCTCCAATCCGGTCGGGATGGACGAGGACCAGCTGAAGAACGGCTGCTCCATGATCATCGACCCCTTTGGAGATATTCTCGCGGAATGCCGGTCCCTGGAAAATGAGGTTGTCGTTGCTGATTGTGATCCCTTCAAGCTCCAGCATGCCGGAGGCCGGAGGTACCGCAATGCCAGAAGGCCTGAACTATACCGGGAAATCCTGGGCCGGGATCACCGGAGCGTACAGAAAGTAGCCTGGATGCAGGAGGAACAGAGCCCAAACCCAAAAGGTTGATTCCGACGATTCAGCTCCGGACCGTTTCCTCATCGGATTCGGAACGTTGCCGCAGGTCGATCTTGCGGTAGGCCAGGGCGAAAACCAGGGGAAAGACCACCAGGGAGAAAATGGTCGCGCAACCCAGGCCTCCGATCACGACCCGGGCCAGGGGCCGGGAACTTTCCGATCCGATCCCGGTGGACAAAGCCGCAGGCAGCAGACCGACCATGGCCATCAGTGCCGTCATCAGCACAGGCCGGGTCAGGGATTCTACGCCCCGTTTAATCGCGCTGTAAATGGGGTTATGCATGTGGCGGAGCAGTTCCAGGTTCTGCTTGAAGGCAGAGATGAGCAGCACCCCCTGGAGGATGCAGATCCCGAAAAGGGCGATGAATCCGATCCCCGCCGAAATACTGAAATTGGTCCCGGTGAGGAGCAGGGCAAGGATCCCCCCCACCACGGCAAAAGGCACATTGAGAAAGACAAGCCCTGCATCTTTCAGGTTTCCGAACATGACAAAAAGCAGAATGAAAATCAACAGCAGGCTGATGGGAACGACCTCCCTGAGCCGTTTGCTTGCCCTTTGCTCATTTTCAAAATCCCCCTGCCAGACCATCGAATATCCCTTTTTCAGCCT
>DATKSX010000302.1:0-7776 GCA_035531415.1 Chitinophagaceae bacterium | reverse complement strand
GGGTCCCGGAGGCGGTCGCGCTCCTGGGCAGGATTTTCGGCAGGATCATCGTGGTCTCCAACCAGAAATGCGTGGGGAAGGGCCTGATCACGACCCAACAGATGGAGGAAATCCATTCCCGGATGGTCCGGGAGATCACTGCTGCGGGAGGAAGGATTGACCGGGTCTATTACTGTCCCGACCTGGAACAGGACAGCGACTGCCGAAAGCCCAATACGGGTATGGGGATCCAGGCGTCCCGGGATTACCCGGAAATCGATTTTTTCAGGTCCTTGTTGATCGGCAACAAGCTCAGCGATATGGATTTCGGACGAAGATTGGGCATGACCAATATTTTTGTCCGGACCACCGATCCCTCCTTTTCCCTGCCCCACCCCTGGGTAGACCAGGTTTTTGAGGACTTGCCGGCCGCCTCCCAATCCCTGGGGCTCCAGGTTTGAACTCTGCAGGGTACCGGGAAACCTCAGGTCCCGGACAATAATGCGGTGGAATGCCAGTTTAATTCAGGTCATCTCCCCTGTTGCTATCTTTGCCTACCCTTCCAGATCATGTTGCACTTCCCCCTGCCCCGATTTTTCCGATTGATTCCTTGCATTTCGGGCCGGGTATTCCGTTTTTCCGGGATCGGGGTTGTCGTGCTGCTGATCACCTTCGCTTCCCTGGCCGGGCAAACCCTGAGCCCCGGGCAGCGACAAAATTTGCAGTTGCATCAGGACAGCCTTTCGGTCCTCGCATACCAGATGATCAATGCCCCGGACGAAGGGGGCCGGGTGGCGGCATGCAATGCCTTTGTTCCCGGGTTGATCCGGGCCCTCCTGATCCCGGGGTCTTTTTCTTTCCCCTTCGATTCGCTCAAACAGATCTCCTGCCTTTATCCCGAGGACAGCAGCTTTCGGATCTTCACCTGGCAGCTTTCATGGACCCAGGGGGACGATGTGTATTTCGGGGCCATCCAGATGCGCACCAGAGACGGAAGCCTGAAACTTTTCCCCCTGCTGGATTATTCCCAACTCACTACCCATTTCCAGGACACCGTGACCAGCAACCTCAGGTGGATGGGAGCCCTTTATTACAACGTGGTGGAGACCTCTTATCGCGGGAAAAAATATTACACCCTGTTCGGGTTCAATGACAACACCCCGCTTTCCGACCGCAAGATCCTTGAACCCCTGACCTTCCAGCAGGGCAAACCCGTTTTCGGGGCTCCTCTGTTTCATATGGGATCCGGGGATGAAAACCGCTTCATCCTCCAATACAAAACCGATGGGAATGCCCGGCTGAATTACGACCCTTCGCTCCACCAGATCGTCTATGATCATCTGACCTCCCTGACCGGGGAACCCCAGAAGAAATTCACCCTGGTGCCCGACGGCACCTATGAGGCCTTCCGCTGGGAGTATGGCCGTTGGCAGCATATCTCCCAGGCCTTCGGGCCGGCCAAAAGGGTGAGCGTGCCCAGGCCCCTGGAGATGAAAAAAGACCTTTCGGGGAAAGATTAGGGAAAATCCGGAAGACTTCCGGCGGAATCATTCCTCAAGGCGAAGCACGGCCAGGAAGGCCTCCTGGGGAATCTCCACATTGCCGATCTGGCGCATTCTTTTCTTTCCTTCCTTTTGCTTTTCCAGCAGCTTGCGTTTCCGGGAGATATCCCCTCCGTAGCATTTTGCGGTGACATCCTTGCGCAGGGCCGAAATGGTCTCCCGGGCAATGATTTTCGCCCCGATGGCGGCCTGGATAGCGATCTGGAATTGCTGGCGGGGCAGGAGTTCCTTGAGCTTGGAGCAGAGCTTCCTGCCAAAATCCTGGGACCGGCTTTTGTGGATCAGGGCCGAAAGCGCATCCACCTTTTCCCCGTTGAGCAGGATGTCCATCCGGACTATCTCGGACTCCCGGTATTCCAGGGGATGGTAATCAAAGGAAGCATAGCCCCGGGTGATGGATTTGAGCCGGTCATAAAAGTCGAAAACGATTTCGGCAAGAGGCATTTCGAAAATAAGCTCCACCCGGGTCGTGGTCAGGTAGCTTTGGTTGATCAGCACGCCCCGCCTGTTCAGGCAAAGAGTCAGGATATTTCCGATATAATCCGGCATGCTGATCACCTGGGCCCGGATAAATGGTTCCTCGATCCGGTCGATCCGCCCGGGGTCCGGCATCTGGGAAGGGTTATTGACCGTCATTTTTTCCCCCCCGGTGGTGAATACGGTGTAACTCACATTTGGCACGGTGGTGATCACGGTCTGGTCAAACTCCCGTTCCAGCCTTTCCTGGACAATCTCCATGTGGAGCATGCCCAGGAACCCGCACCGGAACCCGAATCCGAGGGCCTGGGAGGTTTCCGGCTCGAAAACCAGGGAGGCATCATTGAGCTGCAGCTTTTCGATGCAATCCCGCAATTCCTCGAAATCATCCGTGTTGACCGGAAAGATTCCGGCGAACACCATGGGTTTGACTTCCTCGAAACCATGGATGGATTCCTTGCAGGGGGCAGAGGCGAGGGTAATGGTATCGCCGACCTTCACTTCCCGGGCATTCTTGATCCCGGTAATGATGTACCCCACATCGCCTGCTTCCACCACGGGCCTTGATTCCAGGCCCAGCTTCAGGATCCCCACTTCCGCGGTTTCGTATTCCATCCCGGTATTGAAAAATTTCACCCGGTCCCCTCGGGAGACTTTCCCGTTGAAGACCCGGTAATAGGCGATAATGCCCCGGAACGGGTTGAACACGCTGTCGAAGATCAGGGCCTGCAGCGGGGCGGAAGGATCCCCTTTCGGAGCCGGGATCCGCTCCACGATGGAGGACAGGATTTCGGGTACTCCCATCCCCGTCCGGGCCGAGGCCAGCAGGATATCCTGCTTGCTGCAACCCGTCAGTTCGGTGATCTGGTCCTGGACTTCAGCGATCATGGCGCCATCCATATCGATCTTGTTGATCACGGGAATGATTTCCAGGTCATTCTCCAGGGCAAGATACAGGTTGGAGATGGTCTGGGCCTGGATTCCCTGAGTCGCATCCACCAGGAGCAGGGCTCCCTCGCAGGCTGCCAGTGCCCGGGAAACCTCGTAGGAAAAATCCACGTGACCGGGGGTGTCGATCAGGTTCAGAATATAGGATTGCTTGTTGTAACTGAAATTCATTTGGATCGCATGGCTCTTGATGGTGATGCCTTTTTCCCGTTCCAGGTCCATGTCGTCCAGAACCTGGGCCTGCATGTCCCGGTCTGCAATGGTGTGGGTCAATTCCAGCAGGCGGTCTGCCAGGGTGCTTTTGCCGTGATCAATATGAGCGATGATGCAGAAGTTCCGGATATTTTTCATCAGGCGGCAAAGTTAGTTCTTATCGGTCTACTTCCCGGAAGGATCATCCCTCCAGGAACAGGATCCCGCCCGGTCCGGGCCGGGTCTCCAAAGTTGAACTATATTTATAGGAGGTCCGGGTATTTAAAAATGGCCCGGCCTGCGTGAAAAGTTTTTCCCATGGCGCTCCGCCGCAATATCAACACCCATTCGAAAGCCACCGGGGATACCGGTTTCGGGACCAGTGCCACCACACAGGGCGGAAGGTTCATCAACCGGGACGGGACTTTCAATATCCGGCGCACCGGGATACCCTTCTTCGAACGTTTCAGCCTGTATACCTCCATGCTCACCATGTCCACCTGGAAATTCCTGGGAGTGGTCTTTCTTTTCTATATCGGGGTCAATCTGGGATTCGCCCTGATCTATTGGCTCAACGGGGTGAGTCACCTGATCGGGGTCCCCTCCTCCGGCTCCCAGATCCATGATTTCATTGAGGCATTTTTCTTCAGTTCCCAAACCTTCACGACCGTGGGTTATGGCAGGATCAGCCCCGGCGGGATGCTGACCAACACCATTGCTTCCATGGAATCCTTGATCGGGGTGCTGAGCCTGGCCATCGCCACCGGCATGTTTTACGGTCGTTTCACCAGGCCCATGGCCAATATCCGGTTCAGCAAAGTGGCCCTGATCGCTCCTTACCAGGAAATGACAGCCCTCATGTTCCGGCTCGCGCCTTATAAAGACTACCACCACCTGACGGATGTGGAAATCCGCGTGGTTTTGGGCCTCACCCTGGAGGAGCATGGAAAACCGGTTTTCAAGTTCTACCCCCTGCATCTGGAACGGAACCGGATCGATTCCCTGTCGATGAACTGGACCATTGTCCATCCCATCGATGAGCACAGCCCCATCGCGGGATTTTCCGAAAAGGACATCGAATCCGCTGATGTGGAGGTGATGGTTACCCTGAGGGCATTCGACCATCTCTATTCCAGTACCGTTCAGCAAGCCACTTCATATACCGGGAGAGAAATCCATTTCGGGGGAAAATTCATCATGATGTTCCGGGAATCCGAGGACGGCCAAACCACGATACTGGAACTGGACAAATTGGACCGCTTTGATCCCGTGGAATTACCCGCGCACAAATTGGTTGCAGGGTAAGGGGGTCCATAGCGGAGCCGGTGATGGTTAAGTTGACCAATCGTAATACCTTTGGATTTCCCCCGGACCTTTCCCAGGCTCATTTTGGCGCTGGAAATTCCGGGTGGCCTGAACCGAAAATACCTGATGCCATGATCAGCACCACCCCAACCCGGGACAACAGTTATTTCGACCTGGAAGACCGGTACGGAGCCCATAATTACCATCCCCTTCCGGTGGTCCTGACCCGGGGTAAGGGCGTCTATGTCTGGGACGTGGACGGCAAAAGGTATTTTGATTTCCTGAGCGGCTATTCGGCAGTGAACCAGGGGCATTGCCATCCCAAGATTCTGGAAGCCCTGCATCTCCAGGCAGAACGCCTTACCCTGACCTCAAGAGCCTTTTACAACGATCAGTTCGCCCCCTTTGCCCGGGCGATCACCCAGCTTTTTGGCTTTGATAAGGTCCTGCCCATGAATACGGGGGTTGAGGCCGTGGAAACCGCCCTGAAAATCGCCCGCCGCTGGGGCTATGAAGTCAAGGGGATCCCTGAAAACAAAGCCAGGATCATTACCTGCCAGGGAAATTTTCACGGAAGAACCCTCAATGTGATTTCCTTCAGCACGGATCCCCAGGCCCAAAAAGGATTCGGACCCTTCATGCCCGGATATGACATCATCCCCTACAATGACCTGGCCGCCCTGGAAAAGGCCCTCGGGGATGAGCATGTGGCCGGATTCCTGGTGGAACCCATCCAGGGCGAAGCTGGCGTGGTAGTGCCTGATGCCGGATACCTGGCAAAAGCCAGGCAATACTGCGAGGATGCCCGGGTATTGTTCATCGCAGATGAAATCCAGACCGGATTGGGAAGGACCGGAAAGATGCTTGCGGTGGATCATGAAGGCGTAAGGCCGGACCTGCTGATCCTGGGCAAAGCCCTTTCGGGGGGCATGATGCCGGTGTCCGCCGTGCTTGCCGATGACCCGGTCATGCTGCTGATCCGTCCCGGGGAGCATGGGTCCACCTTCGGAGGTAACCCACTGGCCTGCAGGGTTGCAATTGCTTCACTTGAAGTATTGGTCGAAGAAAAGCTGGCTGAAAACGCCGAAGTTCAGGGAAACTATTTCCGCCAGCAATTAGAAGGGCTTCATCATCCCCGGATCCAGCAGGTCCGGGGCAAAGGCCTGCTGAATGCCGTGGTGATCCGCCACCCGGACCCGGAAGCCTCCTGGGCCTTCTGCCTTTCCCTGAAAGACCATGGACTGCTCGCCAAACCCACCCATGGAGATAAGATCCGTCTCGCTCCTCCCCTGGTCATCACCCGGGAACAGATCGACCAGGCCGTCGGGATTATCGCGGAAAGCCTGAAATCCATTAACTGATGGAATCGGCCATACACGAAGAAAGGCATCTCCAAAGTTCTAGCCTTCTTACCGATATCGTAATAGGGATGTCGGACGGACTGACGGTACCCTTTGCCCTGGCGGCAGGGCTCAGCGGAGCGGTAAGTTCCTCCCTGATCATCGTTACAGCGGGGATCGCAGAGATCGCCGCAGGTTCCATCGCCATGGGACTGGGAGGGTACCTGGCAGCCAATACCGAAACAGACCATTACAACTCGGAGTTGAAAAGGGAATATGAGGAGGTGGAGCAGGTTCCGGAAAAGGAAAAGGATGAGGTGAAGGGCATCTTCGCGGGCATGGGCCTGAGCGAGGAAACCCAGCAAAAGATTGTGGAGGAGATGGCCCGGGACAAAGAGAAATGGGTGGATTTCATGATGAAATACGAACTGGGATTGGAGAAGCCGGACCCCCGCAGGGCCCGCAAGAGCGCCATGAATATCGGGTTATCCTATGTGGTGGGCGGCCTCATCCCCCTGAGCCCTTATTTTTTCCAGGCCGATCCACATACCGGTCTGAAATACTCCTGCGTACTTACCGTGGTCTGCCTTTTTATCTTCGGGTTCTTCAAAAGCAAGGTGACCGGGCAGAACCCCTGGCTGGGAGGTTTGCGGGTAACCCTGATCGGGGCCATTGCCGCTGCCGCAGCATTTTATGTGGCCCGGCTCTTCCGCTGATTATTCCTTTTTGAAATCTTTTGGGTCCGAAGGAAGCAGGCAACTGATCAGGATCAGGACAGCTGCAACCAGCGTCAGCCACAGTCCCAATTCCATTTTGGGGCAATAACCCATTTCGCAACGGGTAAAAATGAGGTAATTGCGGATGTTGTAGGCGATCAGCAGCGCAGCAAAGACCAGATTGAGCCGGATGGACCAGATCCGGTTGATCCAAAGGCAGGAAAGGATCAGAACGGAAAGTACGATGTTAACTTTTCCGGGTTCCCCGAAGGCTGTTCCTCCGGTTTGCACCCCGGTCAGGGTCTGGTGGTTCAGTTCTATGGTGACCCAGGGAAGAAAAGCAGCGAGGATCAACAGCAGGCAGGCAACCAGACCGGTGAGACGGGAATATTTCATGGGCTTTTGTCGCTAAAAATAATCGATTGCCGCGAAATTACCGGTGGCTTCCCCCGCTCCCTCCATTCCGGGGGTCATCCGCTCCCTGTTGTTAACATTGGGGCTGTCAATTCTTGGTTAAATTTGCCCTCCTAAACCAGTCCATTGGCATCACACAAGCGCAAAACAATTGCCCGCGATATCAGCTGGCTTTCCTTCAACGCCAGAGTGCTTCAGGAGGCCAAGGACCCGACTGTGCCATTGTATGAAAGGATCCGGTTCCTGGGTATATTTTCCAATAACCTTGATGAATTTTTCAGGGTCCGGGTGGCCACCCTGAAACGGATGGTGACTTTCGGCAAGGCGGCCCGGGTTCATTTGGAGCAGAACCCCGGGAAGATCCTGGAAGAGATCCAGCAGGTCGTAATCCGCCAGCAGTTGGAATTCTCCCGGATCTGGAAGGAGATCATGGGGATCCTGCGCAAAAACAGGATCTTCCTGCGCACCGAAAAGCAGTTGACCCGGGAGCAGAAACGGTTTGTAACCAATTATTTCAACGAGGAAATCCGGCCCAACATCATTCCGCTCATGATCGAAAGCATCGTGAATTTCCCGGTGCTTCGGGACAAATCCATTTACATCGCCGTGGTCCTGGCCCGCCGGAACAATTCCGTGCGGCATAAATATGCCCTGATCGAGGTGCCCACGACAGATCTTCCCCGCTTTATCATCCTGCCCGGCCGGCCGGAGGACCGCAATATCATCTTGCTGGAAGATCTGATCCGGTTCAACCTGCCAAACCTTTTTTCCTATTTTTCCTATGATCTGTTCAGCTCCCATATCATCAAGGTGACCCGGGACGCGGAACTGGATATCGACAAT
>DATKSX010000301.1:0-4396 GCA_035531415.1 Chitinophagaceae bacterium | reverse complement strand
ATTCCGCAGGTCGGTTATCCTCAAAACTATCCCTGGGATTGCCCCTGCGTAAATGGGATCCGAATGGGCAACGCAAACCGTCCGGATCGATCTTCGAATAATTAAAATCATTATCATCGCTCAAATGTCCGGGATCCGCGTCCGGAAATTTCACCACCGGCGCCCCGCTGGGCCATCTTCCCATCATTTTTGCAGCGAGTTTCAGGCTTTCAGCGGCATTCAGAGAACCGTCTTCATTTTTAGTTTTTTCATTAAGAAAGGTCCAGTAACCGTCCACATCCTCCTGCAACTGGCGCATTACCATATAAGAGCCATTCATCCCCAGGTCCTTTTTCCCGCTGCCTGAAGGGTCATCCGGCAAATCGAGTGGGTTTCCCTGTTCCCCCAAAATAAGGGGCGACTCAGGATAAACCCCATATTCATTCCGGTATCCCAGGATGAATTCCCCGGCATTGATGAAATCATCCTTTGGCCCAGTTTTTCCACTTCCCTTGATGATGGGTTGGGAGATGCCGTCCCTGAAACCGAAATGCTCCTTATTCCTGGGAAGGGTCTGGCCATCCATATTCAGGATCTGACGGACGCCGGACTGGGGAAACATTTTCTGGAACCGGGCATCATGCTCCAGGGCCAGCCTTTTTTCCGCACCGAAGATCATGAGCAGCAGGTGTACTTCCTCATTGGATGGGCCTCCCCAAAGCCATTGCCCCGGATCGCTGGAATCCAGGTCCCCCAGCAGACGTTGCCGGTGGGGAGTGACCATCCCCTCCCGGAATTCCCGGGAGAACCGTTCCAGGTTGCCTTCCAGGAGCCCGATGGCCTTCAGGCCCTGGAAGGTAAAAGCGATGTTGAGGCAGCTGGTTTTGGCATGATGTTCCACATTGGTCAGCATTGGGCTGATCCAGGCCAGGAATTGCCGGGCCTTTGGAGGGTCGGTGATCTGGAGCAAGAGGTACCTGGAATACCGCATGTGCTTATACCCCCTGATCACATATCCCTGAATATCCTTAATCGCGAGCGTTTCCATATCGGTTTTAAAAACGGTTTAAGAATTCCCGGGCCTGGCGGTCGTTGAGTTTTTTGCCTAACCGCTCCCGGATGAAGGAATTATTGACGATGTTCTTGATGGAAAGATGCGGATAGGCGCAGTACCAAACCTGGGTGGGGATCTGGTAAAACCGGCTCCAGGCTAAAAAATGTTCCTCGTCATAGGCGCCTCCCCAAAACAAAAATCGGGTCTTGGGAAATTTTATGGTATTGCTCCAGATGCCGGTGAGCCCCCAGCCTGATTTATCGATAAAATCGCCCAGGTATTGCTGCCAGCTCCCGTCGAAATTGCTGAAGAACAGCATCACTTTGCGCTGATCGATCATGACCCAGCGGGCGAAATGGATGGTGGGTATCCCCATCAGTTTCCCATTCACAAAAAGAAACCGGATCAGGGCCCTGGCGAAAGCCATCATGGAAAGCAGGGTGATCAGCCGGACCGGGCCGGGTTTCATGACCAGAACCTGGGTGAACTGGTTTTGCCTTTGCCGGTCTTCATATTCCTCCAGTTTCTCCAGGTGGTCCGGATCCACCTGACTGGGGGAAAGGCCCAGGGGCACATCCCTGGTCTCGTGAAAAATCCGGATGGCGAGCACCCAAAGAAGGACTACCGGGGAAAGAAGGCCCAGGATGATTCCAAGCAAGGCCAATCCGGCCACACTGACTTTCGGGTAAACCGTCTTTTCCTCCACCCATTGGAACTCCGGCCGTCCGGAGATCTCCCGGCAAACCACCTGGAAGACTTCAGAGGGTGTTTTGCCCTTCCATTTATTTTCATTCAGAAAATTCCAGATATGGTCTCTCAGGGCACTTTCCTGACGGATCCGGAGCAGGCTGCGGCCCGGTGCCCCGGCAAAGAAAGCCGAACAGGGCACCATGCATGCCATAAGAAATTGCGTTCTGGAATCCGGGGTCCTGGCCCCCAGGTCCGGGTACCCCTCGCAATGTTCATATAATTGGTCCAGGAATCCGGGGCATTGACCAGCCAGGGAAGCGACATGTCCTGCGGGGTCCCCGTCAAAATCGGAGGAAAAAACCATGCGTACCCCCGGGTCCTTGCCATAATCATACGCAATGTCGCCGGGATGAAGCAAAAACCACCGCGCATAATGGATGGTCTCCAAAGCCTCGAAGGGCTGGACAATCCCATGGCTGATTTCCAGATCGATTTTTTTTAAAACCCCATCCAGCTGTTGAGCCTGACCGGCTTTTACAGGGCTGATCAGGGTTAGGGGGCTTTGCCTGGATTGCATCGGGGTTATTTAAATGGATTTGTAAGGTTTCAAAGGCAGCACGATCTCCCTGATACGCAACGGATAAAACTAACACAATTAAATCAATAATTTCTCAAATACGATTATATTTAGGCAAGTCCCGGAAATGATAAAAAATATCGACCACAACCATGTGATCCACTATGGAAGTGACTCGGTTATTGTAATTTCCCAGCCTAGTGAATTCAGCAAACCTTTCTGCCAGAAGATTCTGAAAGAGGAATATCCGCTGCCTTCCGTTCTGCGCCAACTGGACAATGAATTTGAGTTTTGTAACCGGACCACCTGCGATTCCATCCGCAAAGCATTCCAGCGTACCGTGGTGGAAAACCACCAGGCCCTGGTCCTGGAATATATCGATGGCGGCAACCTGAAATCGGTCCTGGATTCCGGTAAATCCCCCTTTGCGGTCAACCTGCATCTGGCAGCCGAGGTCAGTTCCGCCCTGAGCAATATCCACCGGGAAGGTATTTTCCATAAAAGGGTAAATCCTTTCAATATCCTAGTGGAGAAAGCGACCGGAAAGGTTTACTTTATCGATTTGGGCCTGGCATCCCAATCCGATTCTAACGGGCCCATCATCCCAGAGACCCAGCTGGAGGCCCTGAAATATATTTCCCCCGAGCAAACGGGTCGCATCGACCGGAAGGTGGACAACCGGGCCGACCTTTATTCCCTTGGAATCATACTTTACCAGGTATTTACCGGCACAGTGCCTTTTGAAAGCACAGACCCCCTGGAACTGGTTTATGCCCACCTGGCCAAAACCCCCTTGGCTCCCCGGGACCTCAACCCTGAAATTCCTCCGGTCCTTTCCCGGATCATTCTGAAGCTCCTGGCCAAGGACGCCGAGGACCGCTACCAATCCGCCTATGGGGTTGCCCAGGACCTGGAGCAATGCTCCCGGATGCTGCAAGGGGACGGAAGCATCGGGGAGATGGAGCTCGGCCGTTATGATTTTTCCGGGAAATTCTTCGTTCAGCCGAAACTTTACGGACGGGATGCTGAAACCGATGCCCTGTTCCGGATGTTCCGCCATTGCGCTGAAGGAGAAAAGCTGGGGCTGATGGTTTCCGGGTATTCCGGAAGCGGAAAATCGGCCCTGGTGGGAGAGGTCTATAAGCCAGTCCAGGAAAGCAAGGGGTTCTTCATCCGGGGAAAATTCGATCAGATCAAGCTGGACACGCCTTACGCAGCCTTTGTCCAGGCCTTTGCCGAACTGATGCGCTATTTGCTTGCCGAAGATGAGGCCAGCCAGAAGTCCTGGAAGGAAAAGATCCGCAAAGCCCTGGGAAATTCGGGGTTCGTTCTGACGGAACTCATCCCGGGCCTGGAAACCCTGATTGGAAAACAGCCTCCCGTGCCTGACCTGAAAGGTCAGGAGGCCCAGAACCGGTTCAACTATGAACTGACCAATTTTATCCGGACGGTGGCCCGTCCGGAAAGCCCCCTGGTCATTTTCCTGGACGACCTCCAATGGGTCGACACCTCCTCCCTGAACCTGATCGGAGTGATCCTGCAGGACCGGGAAATCCGCAACCTGCTGGTCATCGGAGCCTTCCGCAGCAACGAGGTGGACGAGGGCCATCCTTTGAAAAGAAAGATCGGCGAACTCCGCCAGCAGGGTATTTCCCTGGAGGAAATCGCACTTTCCGACCTGACTTTTGACAATGTTGCCAGCCTGATGAAGGATGCGCTTCGGACCAACCAGGAAAACCTGGGCGTCCTAGCCGAGATCATCTTCCACAAAACCAAGGGGAATGCATTTTATGTGCAGCAATTCCTGAAGTCCATCTATGAGGAGGGTTTCCTGCATTTTGATTTCGACCAGCATCTCTGGGGTTGGAACAAGGAACTGATCCTTCAGATGAACGTGTCGGGCAATGTGGTGGACCTGATGACCAACCTGGTCCGGAAACTACCCGCCCCCACGGTGGAAATTCTCAAGACGGCTTCCTGCCTGGGGAACCATTTCGACATCCGCAGCCTTTCGGTGATCCTCCAGTCCCGGGAAAAAGAAATCGGCGACCTGCTGAGCCAACCCCTGGCCGAAGGGCTTATTATTCCCATGGCCG
>DATKSX010000300.1:0-2812 GCA_035531415.1 Chitinophagaceae bacterium | reverse complement strand
CGGGAAGGGAGAATGATCCTGCTTAATTACCTTTGGATCTAACCCATGCACCTTACCCATGTCCCTTTCCATCCGTTTCAGGTTCCTTGCCGCCACCGCAATCAGCCTGCTTCCTTTTTTATGTCAGGGCCAGGCCATAGTCCGTTCCGACACCCTTTTCTTCGATGATTTCAATGGCCCGGCCCTGGATCGGACGAAATGGAATGTGGAGGTCAACGCCCATCCCCCCAACCAGGAGCAGGAGGCCTACGTGGATTCTAATGCCACCGTTTATATCAGCCATGGGCGGGAAGCCAGGGGGGCATCTGGAGGGGTCCTTGTGATCCGTCCCCTTTTTATTCCCGGTTTAACCCACCCGGCAGGCAGAATTACCGGTCTGATTTCCGGAAGGATCAACACCCGTAACAAAGTGGAATTCATTTACGGGAAGGCCTCGGCCCGCATGAAACTTCCTGCCGGCCAGGGATTCTGGCCCGCATTCTGGATCCTGGGAAATGGGCATTGGCCCGAAACCGGGGAAATCGACGTGATGGAAAATATCGGAGACCCGGGCTGGGTTAGCTCCGCGATGCATGGTCCGGGCTACCATGGCAATACCCCCCTGGTTCGGAGGGACAGTTTCCAGTTGGGGGAAGATATCACCCAGTGGCATGTTTACCAGGTAGACTGGACCCCGGACAGCCTGGTATTCTCCGTGGATGGCCGTCCTTTTTATACGGTCACCAAAACCATGGTAACCCATTATGGCCCCTGGGCATTCAGTAACCAGAAGTACCTGATCCTGAATCTGGCCCTGGGAGGAGGTTATCCCAAAACGGAAGACCAGGTGGTTTCCCCCTACTTTGGCTTGACCCAGAACGCTTTCCAAAAAATCAAACGCCGTCAGGCCAAAGTCCTGATCGACTGGGTGCTGGTCACGAGGCGGGAAGAATAAGAACCTTTTCCACCCCAAAAACTCCCCTCCATGCTCCAGAGCTTAAATCTGGCTTCCGAATCCCAGGGCTGGAAGGATATTTGTTTGGATTGCCGAAAGGATGGGACCAATTCGACCAGTTACCGAATTCAAAAATCAATTTTATGAATCTGCTCCTAGAATGCTTTGGCCAGGAAAAGGACCTGAACTTCCTGCAGATGGGTTGCAGGGGCATTGTGGTCTTCCTGGTGGGGTTTGCCCCGGATTGCCGGCCGAAGGTCCTTCGGAATCCGGACCTCCCTGGATCACATCATCATCGTTCCGCTGGGCGCGGTCCTCAGCAGGGCGGCATTGGGAGCCTCCCCAGGGTCGGAGGATTTATAGTTTGGAGGGAGGCAGGAATCCCTTCCTGATACCGCTGACCGGCATGGGATGCCGGTCATACCTTTGATGGGGGCATTTTCGGATATTATAATATTTTTGCCGGGCCCTAAATCCACCCCGGGTATATCCGCCCATGAAGCAAACCTGGTTTTCCATCTTGCTGGTCCTTCTTTCTGCAACGCGTGCGGATGCCCAGGATAATTATGAAATCCAGGTTTATGGATCTGAAACGGTGGCCCCGGCAGCAACCATGCTGGAACTCCACAGCAACTACACTTTTGGCGGATCAACCGAAACGAAAAACGGCGTGCTGCCCACCCATGAAATGGATCATGAAACCATTGAGATTACCCATGGTTTCACGGACTGGTTCGAAGTGGGATTTTATTTTTTCAATGCCATAGGAAATGATAACAGGACCAATTATGTGGGAAGCCATATCCGGCCAAGGGTCAGGGTACCTGAAAAATGGCACTGGCCCGTCGGGGTGAGCCTTTCAGTGGAAGGGGGCTACCAAAAACCCGCTTACAGCGAGGATGACTGGACCCTGGAGATCCGGCCCATCGTAGACAAAACCTGGAACAACCTCTATGTGGCATTCAACCCCACGTTCGACAAATCTCTTCATGGCCTGAACAGCGCCGCAGGTTTTATTTTCTCCCCCAATCTTAAAATCAGTTATAACGTCACCAGGGTCTGGGCTTTCGGTCCGGAATATTACGGATCGGTAGGACGGTTGTTTGATTTTTTCCCTTACCAGCAGCAGCAGCACCAGCTTTTTCTGGTGGCTGACCTCAATTTTTCCCCCGACTGGGAGGTCAATTTCGGATATGGATGGGGATTTACCCAGTCCACAGACAATGCCATCGCCAAGCTGATCCTGGGCTACCGTTTCAAATAATCCGTCTAAATCCAACCCGGATCTTCAGGATTGTATTATCTTAAATCAGTTTCCACCCGGTTGAAACCTTTGTGGCCCATGTCCCTCCCCGCCAAAGCTTTCCTGTTGTTCAGCGTCCTCGGCGGGCTGCTTTCCGGCTCCGCCAGGGGACAGTCAGGCTCCCAGCCTCCCCCCGGGGAGTCCCCCTCCTTCTTCCCGCTCCGGATGGAGGACAGCTCGGCTCTATATTTCACCCCGGAGCAATTTGGAATCAGCGCAGATGGGAAGAGGGATGTTTCTGATGCTTTGCAGCGGGCGATCAACCTGGTGAAAACAAAGAATAATTTCGGGATCCTGTTCATCCCGGAAGGGCGATACCGGATCAGCCGCACGATTTATATCCCGACCGCGGTCCGCCTGATCGGATACGGCAAAAAAAGGCCGCGGATCATCCTGCAGGATGATGCTCCGGGGTTTCAATCCCCGGACAGCACGGATAAAGGGAAAGCCCGTTATATGTTCTGGTTCACTTCCCAAATTGTCCAGCCGGGGGAGCCGGTCCACGACGCAGGGGCTTCCACCTTTTACAGCGCCCTGGAAAATATTGACCTGGAAATAGGAAAAGATGATTCCGG
>DATKSX010000299.1:0-4671 GCA_035531415.1 Chitinophagaceae bacterium | reverse complement strand
TGATTCCATCCACGAAATCCACCATCCGGGCGGACTCCGCGTGATAGCTCCCCAGCAAGGCATCCAGGGAGGCGGCCGTCGGTCCCGTCACCAGCATGGAATGATATTTAGACTTCGACAAGGGAAGGACTCCGTCGTTTTTGAGCAGGACCATGCTTTCCAGGGCCATCCGGAGGGAAAGGGCGCGGTGCGCCGCATTATCCACGCTGTCCGCACCATAATTTCGGTAAGGGTCAGCGGCGGGGGGGTCAAAAAATCCAAGTTTGAATTCCGTCCGCAGGAGCGCGGCAACAGAACGGTCCACCTCGGAAGGGAGGAGGAGGTGCCGGTCCAGTGCCTTTTGCACCTGGCTCTGCAGAAGATTTCCGCAATCCAGGTCAATGCCCGCCCGGATCGCTTCGGCTGCCACTTTCACAGGATCGGTTTCCGCATGGTGGCCAGTGATGATATCATCCAGTGCCCCGCAGTCGTTTACGATATACCCGGAAAAATGCCAATCATTTTTCAGGATCCCCATCAGCTTGGGGCTGATGGAACAGGGGTAACCGTTCACGGCGTTATAGGCGGTCATGACGGAAGCCACCCCGGCCTGCACGGACTGGTGAAAGGCATAGAGGTAAGTTTCCCTCAGATCCTTTTCATCCACCAGGGCATTGAACCAGTGGCGCAGCGCATCCGGTCCGCTGTGCACCGCAAAATGTTTTACGCAGGCGGCTGCCTTCAGATGCAGGGAATCCGCACCCTGGATCCCATGGATGAAGGCCACGGCCATCCGGGAAGTCAGGTAAGGGTCTTCTCCGTAGGTTTCCTGTCCCCTGCCCCAGCGGGGATCCCGGAAGATATTGATGTTCGGGCTCCAGAAGGTCAGCCCGAAATACTGCATCCCGGGATCCTTCCCTGCCGTTAGATTATGCTTGGCGCGGGCTTCGGTGGATATGGCATCAGCCACCTGGTGCAGCAGGCTGTCATCAAAGGAGGCCGCCATCCCGATCGCCTGGGGAAATACCGTCGCCTCCCCCGCCCTGGAAACCCCGTGCAGCCCTTCATTCCACCAGTTGTAGGCCGGAATGCCCAGGGAGGGGATGGCCCGGTTGCGGTACCCGAGCAGGTTGATCTTTTCCTTCATGGTGAGTGAAGAAAGCAGGGCTTCCACCCGCTGGTTCAGGGGCAGGTTAGGATCCCGGAAAGAAATGTTGCGCTGGCCTTTTGTACCCTGGAAGACCAGACAAAGGGCCATCAAAATTCCGGAAAACTTCAGGAGGCCGGCTGACAAACGCATGGGGAATGATTTGAACTTTTTTGATATCCCGGAGACCCCTCCTGGGTGGCCCAAACCCGGATGGAACAGGGGAGTTTGCATCGGTTGGAAAAGCTAAGGAATTATCCCCGGATAACCTTCCCCGGAGCGGGGAAGGTTATCCATCCTTCAGGAACTTTCCCCGATATTTGAAGCAGCCCATGAAAAAAAATAAGGCAGTCTGGATCATGCTCCTGGTCATCGGGGTCTGGGGAAGCACTTTTCCCATTACCCGCCTTGTGGACCATAGTGTTTCGCCCCTCTGGTTCGCGCTTTGGCGGTTCGTGGTGGCATCCTCCGTGTTGATCCTTTGCTGTGCGGCCCGAATTGGGAAGATGAAGATTCCCAGGGATTTTCCCTGGGGGAGGATCCTGCTGCTCGGGTTGATCGGGGTCACCCTTTATTATACCGTGTTCACCTGGTCCCTGGTTTACACCACCGCCTCCACCGGCGCCCTGATCCAGGGGTTCATCCCGGTATGCATCGTGGTCATGGCCTGGATTTTCCTGGGGGAGCGGATGAACATGGTCCAGGGATTCGGTATTGCAGCCTCTGTGATTGGCGTTTTGCTGCTGGTCTGGGGATCGGCCTCCGATCCAGGTTCTGCCCACCCTTTCCGGGGCAATATCCTGATGGTGGCCAGTGTACTGCTCTGGTCGGGTTATACCATCCTGTTGAAAAAAATGCCGCAGCTGGACCCGCTGCTGCTCACCACCTCACTGACTCTGGCAGGGACCATCCTTCTGGTCCCGCTCACCCTGGTGACGGCTCCCCATTTTTCCTTCGGAAGCGTACCAGCCGCTTCCTGGGTGGCCATCGCCTACCTGGGAGCAATCGCTTCGGCGCTCTGCTACCTGGCTTATTCCTATTGTATCCGGATATTGCCCACCCCCCTCATCGGCAATATCCTGAACCTGGACCCGGCGATCGGGGCAATCCTTTCCCTGGTGTTGCTTCATGAACGAATCAGTGCGGCCCAGGGGGCCGGGATCGGGATGATCCTGATGGGAATCTGGATGTCGACCGGGCGTAAGGAGCCAGCCCTGGATCCTTCCTGATCTTTCCCCCTCCCCAATCCGTACCAATTCTTCCCCAGGGATCCGGAGACCGATGGTCCTCCCCGGCCATTTTCCGGTGAATGGCAGAATATTGGTAATGAAGGATTTAAAGCACAGCAATGATTCCCCGGGATGGCGCCTGCAATTGCCTCAGGCAGACTGATGCCCTATCGTACCGACCCCTGAACCGGATGAACCGCCGCAAAATCTTCGATGTGGCCATCGGGGGAGGTGGGATCACCGGGGTTTCCACGGCTCTTTTACTTCAATAGACCGGGCCTGCCTCATACCCATCCCCAATCCATCGAGGACTGGGCCGGGATCGAGTCCTCATCCTCCGAAACCTCATGTGGGTTTCCGAACCTTAGTCAACCTGCAGAAAGCCAACCTGTTGGAATCCCCATTTTCGGGCCTTTCCACCGGCACAAATCGGCATAGTTTTAGCATTTGTTAAGCAAAAACCCTTTGAAACCAAATCATTATTTATGAAAAAATCTTTCATTCTGGTCGCCCTGGTATTGGGCATGGGCCTTTTCGGGGGATGCATGGTTTCCGGAGGCTTTGTCACTTCCCGTCCGGCTGATATAACCTATGTCCGGCCGGTTGCCCCTGGAACGGATTATGTTTGGATCGACGGGGATTGGTATTGGGCAGGAGGCGCCTATGTATGGCATGAAGGCCATTGGGCCAAACCTAGGGGGGGAAGGGCCTGGGTACCTGGCCGTTGGCAATCCGCCAACAGGGGATGGAGATGGAGGAAGGGTCACTGGAGGTGAAGGAAGGGGATTATATTGGGCGAGTTTCATCCCGGTTAAATCCACCATGACCTTGGGGAACGGAATATCCGCAAGGTTTCTCATCCGGATCACCAACCAGGCCCTGCGTGCGTCCATTTGGTAAATTGAGAGTAACCGGATCCCATTTCTTCCTCCAGATTTTTGTCCTAACTTCAAAATAGGGAGCATTATCCCCCATTGGTCAATAGCCTTTGGGAAGCAATCGTTAAAAATTGTTTTTTTGAAATATTTCCAAAAGGTTTTCAACCTTTTATAAACTTGCAGCAGAAAATCTTTCGCGGTCTTTGAATCGGCAATTACCGTATAGAAACGGATTAACCATTATCAAGGCAGACACCGAAACAGTTTGACCAATGAGTAAAGAACAAACAAAAGATCTTTTAAAGTTTCTGAAACCATTTGGGGACAACATAATTGAATTGGTTATGTGGCTTCGGGAGTTTGCCTGGGACCTCTGCCCTCAAACAAATGAGTTGATCTACGATAATTATAACGCTGTTGCCTTTGGTTGGTCCCCAACAGACAAGGTTGGACATACCATTTGTTCCATTGCAGTGGGACGGACGAGTAAGAATGTTCATTTTGGATTTTATTGGGGTAGTGAACTTTCTGACCCGGATAAAATTCTTTTGGGGGAAGGCAATCAGTATCGGTATATTCTTGTGACTGATAAAAATAAATTTCCAAAAGCCTATATCAAGAAACTGGTAAATGAAGCATACGCAAACAGTCTTTCAAAGGTGAAAGACCAAAAACAAATTATCCATGGACAGACCCTCGTAAAATCTGTTTCTGAAAAAAAGCGACCTGATAAAGGAAAGAAAACAGTAAAGCCAAAAATGAAATAACCTCATCAGTACCATACCGACTGACGAAAGCCTGCTGCCAACCTGAGTATCCCTTTTACCTAAGTCATGAATAACCCTTGTTCCCAGGTTTCTTTGAGCAGGTTAAAATCGTAGAAGGTGTTCCTTAATTCTTTAATGACGAACATCCTAAGTCTGGACCGCAGGTCCTGTCAGAGCTATTCAAGAAAAACATGGGTAAGGGCCATACGAGGCCCTGTTCTAAGGCTGATTTCTCTCTGAGGTATTTTTTCTACGGCTCCAATTAAGGAATCCTTCTTCTCCCGCGAATCAAGGACAGGATGAACAACACGATGAAAATGAAAAATAGAATTTTGGCGATATACGCCGCACTGGCAGCAATGCCAAAGAAGCCAAATATGGCGGCTACAATTGCAATGACCAGGAAAATTACCGTCCACCGGAGCATAACGATAGTTTTGGAAGGTGAAAAAAATGTATTCAAGGCAAATCTTATCAATAGGAGACAAGGAATGTGCCACTTCTTATCAAAAATACCATTTAAATGGATTCTTTGATCGCCTACCACGGAGGACCGGTCCGGTTCCTGAAGATCAATGCAGTAGGGTCCTGCCATATTGGAAATTGGAATGCCTGAAAAAGCCGGAAGTAAAATAAGGGTCCACAAAATTCAGTTCCCCTCACTTCAACTC
>DATKSX010000298.1:0-9168 GCA_035531415.1 Chitinophagaceae bacterium | reverse complement strand
ATCCCTCCAAAGGAAGCCGGATCTTTTTGCTGGGCTTCCCCCATCCCCTTTCCTGGCAGTGGAAGGCTCCGGGCGGGTTGCAGGTTAGCATACCCCGACAACTCCGCGCTCAACCTCCCTGTTCGGATGCCTGGGTGTTCCGCATCACCGGATAATCCCCATTTCCCCTTTGTTTTCCCTCCTGATCGCAGGAAACCGAGGTTTGGACGAATTCTTCTCCGCAATCAGGGCGGGTTTTCTACTTTTAGGCCATGTCGCTGCCCGGGTCCCCCGGGATTACGCAACAGGATTAAAATTAGGTTTATGCTGCGCCCTTTGCGGATACTGCTTCCTGCCTTGCTGGCCTTCCCCGGACCGGGTCATGGACTTTGGGCCCAGGGTACGACCAGAGACAGCCTTCCGGCGAACTGGACCCTGGCCCAATGCATCGCCTATGCGGACACCAATAATATCCAGATCACCAACCTGCGGCTCAGCACCCTTTCCGGAGAGCAGGACCTCCTGCAGGCCCGCGCGGCAAAAAATCCCAATCTGTCCGGTTCCCTGACTCAGGATTTCGCGCATTCCAATGCCGTCAATCC
Organism: Chitinophagaceae bacterium; assembly: GCA_035531415.1. GTDB lineage: Bacteria > Bacteroidota > Bacteroidia > Chitinophagales > Chitinophagaceae > JANWKA01. Next base: position 8,587 of record DATKSX010000298.1, on the reverse strand, counting down.
CCTGGGAGGGCCTTTGCAGTCCGAGACCAATTCCTCCGGCAACTATTCGGTGAACTCCCAGGTGACCCTGTACAACGGGGGTTATCTCAATGAGAATATCAAGGCATATGGATTGTTGCTCACCCAATCCGAACTGAATGTGGCCGAGACCCGCAACAGCATCACCCTGAGCATCACGGGGGATTTCCTCAACATCCTGCTTTCCCGGGAAAATATCGTGTACCTCCAGGACCTGGTCACCACCTCACAGGCCCAGCTCAAACAGGGACAGCAATTATTTTCCTCCGGGAGCATGGCCAAAAAAGATTTCGTGCAGCTCCAGGCCCAGGCAGCCACCGACCAGTACAGCCTGATTTCGGCACAAAATTCCATGAGGCTGAACCAGGTCGCCCTCAAGGAACTGCTGGAACTCCCCACGGGGTACGACTTCCAGGTCGCGGTGCCGGATACCCTGATCGTCGAGCAGGCCTACCCGGCCCTGCCGGATGCCATCACCCTGGCCGAATCAACCCGTCCGGAGGTCAAATCCGGAGAAACCGGGCTGGCCCTGTCCCAGGTCTTCCTGGAGGAAGAGCGGGCCCAGCAGCGCCCATCCCTTTCGGTGGGCGCGGGGATCTCCTCCGGGTATGCCAACACGGCTCCTTCCAAATATTTCACCCAGGTGGGCGATAACTTTTACCAGCAGGTCGGCCTCACGCTGAGCATTCCTTTTTACAGCAGGAGGATTTACAAGACTGCGATCGCCAAGGACCAGATCGCCATCCAGCAGGCCCAGCTTTCCCTCACCGGTACCCGGATCACCCTGGATGCCGAGGTGGAGCAGGCCTTTGTGAACCTCCAAAACGCCCAGGCCCAGTATATTTCCGCCCAGACCGCATTCCTCGCCAGCGATACCGCCTATTCCATCACCAACGAACAATTCAAGCTGGGATCGGTGAACCTGGTGGAACTGCTTCAGCAGAAAAATCTGTATACCCAGGCCCTGCAGCAATATATCCAGGCCAAATACACCGCCATTCTTTATGACAAAATCTATAAGTTTTATACGGGTCAGCCGATCACCCTGTGACGGCTGCCCCGCGAAATTGAGCTTAAAGCCAATACCATGAAAAAGAAAAGATGGGGTCTATGGATTTTCCTGATCCTGCTCGCGGGTGGCATCGTCTGGTATGTGGTTTCCAGGATCCACAAGGACCAGGTTGTTCTGCAGACCGAAACCCCCCGGTACCAGCCGGTCTCCACCACGATCACAGCCACCGGTACGATCGATCCGGTGGATACCGTGGCGGTGGGAACCCAGATCTCGGGGACGGTCAAGGCGGTCTATGTGGATTTCAATTCCGTGGTGAAGCAAGGGGAGCTGATCGCCGAGATCGACAAGTCCCTGCTTTCTGCGCAGGTGGCCCAGATCACCGCGAGTCTCCAGCAGGCGAAAGATAACCAGGTATACCAGCAGCAAAATATCAACCGACAAAAACAGCTCTACCAGGCAGGAGCGATCAGCCAGGCGGACTATGAGACCGCGCAAAACACTTTTAATACCGCCAAAGACCAGGTGAACAGCCAGACCGCCCTGCTGGCTTCCGCCAAACAGAGCCTGGCTTACTGCGATATTTATTCCCCGATCGACGGAACCGTGCTTTCCCGAAATGTCAGCGTGGGTCAGACCGTGGCGGCAAGCTTCAGCACCCCTACCCTGTTCAGCATCGCCAAGGACCTGACCAAGATGCAGGTCCGGGCCTCCGTGGACGAGGCGGACATCGGCAATGTCAAAGCAGGCCAGCGCGCCGTGTTTACGGTCGATGCGTTTCCCAGTGACCAGTTTAACGGAACCGTGGAGGAAGTGCGGCTCGAACCCGTAGTTTCATCCAATGTGGTTACTTATGTGACGATCATCAACGCGCCCAATAATAATCTGAAGCTCAAGCCGGGAATGACCGCAAACATCACCATCTATACCCAGGAGATCCCCAATGCCCTGACCGTGTCGGCCCGGGCGGCCCGTTTCTCCCCGGATTCCGTAGTCCAGAAGAAATACCGGATCGTGCCCCTTCCCGGCATGCAGGCCACAACCCCGGTACTTTCCCTCGCGGCCCGGACCGCATCGGGCCATAAGCCCCATACCAAGGGCGGTTCTGCAGACAGCTCCTCCCAGACCACAACAGGATATGTCTGGCTGCTCCGGGACAGTTCCCTGGTGGAGCGGGCGATCCGGGTCGGGATCCAGGATAATATCATGACCCAGGTCATCTCCGGGCTGGGCCCCTTGGACCTGGTCGTCAACGGGTACCAGGTCGTCAAAACCAGCCAGGTCCAGACGGGCTCCAATGCCGGATCGCCCTTCCTCCCCCATCGTCCGGGAAGGGGGGCCCCGCCCAAAGCCAAACCCAGCCCCGGCGGCTAAGGGCAGGAATCACGAGTTTTCAGAGTTGTATGGAAAAAAAGATTGTTGAAATAGAGCACCTCAAAAGGGAATTCCTGGTGGGATCCCAGGTGGTCCGGGCCCTGAAAGGGGTCAGTTTCTCGGTCATGTCCGGGGAGTTTGTGACCATCATGGGTGCCAGCGGCTCTGGAAAAACCACCCTGCTCAACACCCTGGGTTGCCTGGACCAGCCCACGAGCGGAACCTACCGGCTGGACGGGGTGAACATCAGCGACCTTTCCCGAAACGAGCTGGCCCGGTTGCGCAACCTCAAGATCGGATTTGTCTTCCAGTCCTATAACCTGCTGGCCCGAACCACCGCCCTGGAAAATGTGGAACTTCCTTTGCTTTACAACAAGGCGGTCAAAAACCGGGAACGGCAGGAGAGGGCCATGGCCGCTTTGAAATCGGTGGGACTGGAAGACCGGAAGGATCATCTTCCCAACCAGCTTTCCGGAGGCCAGCAGCAGCGGGTGGCCATCGCCAGAGCCCTGGTGAACGAGCCGGTCATGGTTTTGGCCGATGAAGCCACGGGAAACCTGGACTCGAGGACTTCCTATGAGATCATGTCCCTGATGCAGGACCTGAACCGGGAAAAAGGAAAGACCATCGTGTTTGTGACCCATGAACCGGATATCGCCTCCTTCAGCAACCGGACCATCACCCTCAGGGACGGGGTGGTGATTCAGGATAATCAGAACCCACAGGTTAAAACAGCCAGGGAAATGCTGGACGCCCTTCCTCCCCTGGAACAATACCTGGAACAGGAACAGCCATGAACCTACTCAACCTGGTCAAGATCGCCTTCCGGGCCCTGGAGCGGAACAAGTTCAGGGCCTTTCTCACCATGCTGGGAATCATCATCGGGGTGGGCTCTGTCATCACCATGGTCGCAATCGGCGAAGGATCCAAGCAAAGCATCAGCGACCAGCTGGGAGCCATGGGCTCCAACATGATCAACATCCGTCCGACCAGCAATTTCACGGTGGGCGGAGGAGCCCGGCTGGGAACCGCAGGACTCCAGACCCTGAAGCTTACCGATGTTCAGGCCATCGCCTCTCAGGCAAGATATATTTCCGCGATATCCCCTGCAGTCCAGGCCAACGGACAGTCCATCAACGGCTCCAATAACTGGCCGACCTCCATGCAGGGAGTCAGCCCGGATTATTTTTCCATCCGCAGCTGGCCTTTGAGGGACGGCGTCATCTTCACCGATAATGATGTGAATACCGCGGCCAAAGTATGCGTGATCGGACAGACCATCGTGGACAACCTTTTCCCCTCGGGGGAAAACCCCATCGGAAAGCAGATCCGCTTCAACAAGGTCCCCTTCACGGTGATCGGCATCCTGGACAAGAAGGGGGAAAACGCCTTCGGCCAGGACCAGGATGACATCATCATGGCCCCCTATACCACCGTGATGAAGCGCCTGCTGGCCATACCATATATCCAGTCGATCTATGCTTCTGCCATCGACGCCAACAGTTCCGCGCTGGCCACCGACGAGATCACCAATATCCTGAGGGCAACCCATAAGTTGCGCACCGGCGACCCGGACGATTTTGTGGTCCGGACCCAGGCGGAGCTGATCACGACCATCAGCTCCACCACCCAGCTGCTCACGGTGCTTCTGGCTGCCATCGCCGGCATCTCCCTGGTCGTGGGGGGGATCGGGATCATGAATATCATGTATGTTTCGGTCACCGAAAGGACCAAGGAGATCGGCCTGCGGATGTCCATCGGGGCCAGGGGGGTGGATATCCTGATGCAATTTCTGATCGAGGCCATCGTGATCAGCATCACCGGAGGGTTCATCGGGATCCTGCTGGGCATATCGGCTTCCCGCCTGGTCACCCTGCTGTTATCCTGGCCGACCCTGGTATCGGAATCCTCCATCGTTTTGTCCTTCGTGGTCTGCGCGGTGACCGGAGTCTTTTTCGGTTATTACCCGGCTCAAAAGGCATCCCGGCTGGACCCAATCGAAGCCCTCAGGTACGAATAGACTCCTTTGCGGACCCCGTCCAGGGTCATCCCCGATTTCCTCATTTGCCGGCATGAAAGCCCTGCATGGAAGGCAGTTGGGCAAAATCGACTGAAATGTTTTTTCTTTGGGGTTTCAATCCCCTGAGATGAAATCCTTTTCCCGCCAAGACATTGACCTGAAGGACAGCTTCGAACAGGTACCCCTGAAGATCTTCAAGGACGCCGAGGAAGGATCCATAAGCGTCGCGCGTGAAGTGGCCAGCCTGATCCGGCTCAAGGAAGAGGAAGGAAAGAATTGCGTGCTGGGACTTGCCACGGGCTCCTCCCCGAAACTTCTTTATGCCGAACTCGTCCGGATGCACCGCCAGGAGGGGTTAAGCTTCAGCCGTGTGGTGACCTTCAACCTGGATGAATACTATCCCATCGCCCCCGACGCGCTTCAGAGCTATAACCGGTTCATGCGGGAACAGCTTTTCGACCAGGTGGATCTTCTCCCGGCTAACATTCATATTCCGGATGGCACCATCCCCAAGGACAGGATCAAGGAATACTGCGAATCTTACGAGGAAGAAATCGAAAAATCCGGAGGGATCGACCTGCAGATCCTGGGCATCGGAAACAACGGCCATATCGGATTCAACGAACCCGGTTCCCACCTCAATTCCAGGACCCGCCTGATCGCCCTGGATAATTCCACGAGGCTTGCCAATGCCTATGAGTTCGCCAACTTGGCCCAGGTACCCCGGCTGGCCATCACCGCCGGGATTCACACCATCCTCCAGGCCAGGAGGATCATCCTGATTGCCTGGGGTTCCAATAAAGCCCCGGTGATCCGCAAGGCCGTGGAGATGCACAGCACCGAACTGGTTCCCGCCTCCCTGCTGCAGCAGCATGGAGACGTCAGATTCGTCCTGGACGAGCAGGCCGCAGCCGATCTGACCCGCAATAAATCCCCCTGGCTTACCGGAGAATGCGAGTGGACCCCCCGGATGATCCGCAAAGCCGTCTGCACCCTGGCCCTGGAGGTGAAGAAGCCCATCCTCATGCTCACCGACAACGATTACAACGACCACGGATTGAGTGACCTGCTGGTCCAGTTCGGTTCCGCATACGATATCAACCTGCTGGTCTTCAATGGCATGAAGGACTCCATCACCGGCTGGCCCGGGGGTAAGCCCAATGTCCAGATCCCCAACCACCCGGAACGGTCCGAACCGGCCACCAAGAGGGTCCTTATTTTCTCGCCCCACCCGGATGACGATATCATTTCCATGGGAGGCACTTTCATCCGCCTGGTCGAGCAGGGCCATGACGTTCATATCGCCTACCAGACCTCCGGCAACATCGCAGTCAGCGATGAATTTGTCCTGCGCTTCATCGATTTCGCGGTAGGTTTTGATGAGATCTTCGGAATCGACAAGAGCCGGGCCAGCATGATCCTGGAGAACGCCAAGGGCTCCATCCGGGCCAAGACCTCCAGCGACCTGGACACTCCGGAGATCCGGGCTATAAAGGGCCTGATCCGCCGTTGCGAAGCCAAGGCCGCCTGCCGGTATGTGGGGGTCCGGGATGAAAATATCCATTTCCAGAACCTACCCTTCTATGAGACCGGGGCGGTGGAAAAAAATCCGGCCGGAGAACAGGACATTCAGCTGACCATGGACCTGATCAGAAGGGTGCGCCCGCACCAGATTTATGCTGCTGCCGACCTGGCCGATCCCCACGGCACCCACAAAGTCTGCCTGGACATCATCTTTGAGGCCCTGCGCCGGCTCTCCAAGGAACCTTTCATGAAGGATTGCTGGCTCTGGCTGTACCGGGGTGCCTGGCAGGAATGGGATATCTATGATATCGAGATGGCCATCCCGATGAGCCCGGACCAGGTCGTCCAGAAACGCAACGGGATTTTCATCCACCAGTCCCAGAAAGACGGGGTAGTGTTCCAGGGCAGCGACAGCCGGGAGTTCTGGCAGCGGGCCGAGGAGCGCAACGCTGCAACGGCCGATTTATACGACAGGCTGGGCCTGCCCAAGTACGCTGCCCTGGAAGCTTTTGTCCGCCATCCCCTTCCCCAACCCTGACCAGCGGTTTGGCAGGGGAATTGAGGACTTTTTTAAGGGAATTGGGACCGGATTTTTTCGGTGAACGCCCTGTTTGTTTTGTTTTCCCTCCGTCCTCTTTATTTTGAATAATGGGGCAAAAACCGCTACCTTTTGGATCCCAAAATCGCCTAATCAAACAACCATGAAACACGCGCACTTTCTGCCGGCAATTGCGCTGGCTGCAGCAGCATTTTCATTTTCCGGCTGCCACAACAGTTCCTCTGCTTCCTCCAACCAGGCCCCGAAAAGCCATGGGCTCGCATTTTCCCCGGGTAATGCCGGGCTGACCCTTCCGTCCGGATTCAAGGTGGTGGTTGTGGCCACCAATCTGGGCCAGGCCAGGCACCTGGCCATTGCCCCAAACGGGGATATTTATGTCGGATTGAACGGGTCCCGCAAGGGAGGGGGAATCGTCGCCCTGAGGGACACCAACGGAGACGGGGTGGCAGACGAAATCCGGTATTTTGGAAAGGGTCACGGCAACGGAGTCGGAATTCACGACGGATACCTTTATTGGGCCTCGGACACTTCGGTGGTGCGGTTCAAAATGATCGCCGGGTCCCTGTTGCCGGACCAGACTCCTGAAACCGTGGTCACGGGCCTTCCGGTTCAGCATGAGCATGAAGCCAAATCCATAACCTTCGATAACGCCGGGCACATGTATGTGAACATCGGAGCTCCCTCCAACAGCTGCCAGGTGGATGACCGGGCCAAGGGTTCGCCCGGGATCAGCCCCTGCCCAATCCTGGCCCAGCATGGCGGCATCTGGCAGTTCAGTTCAACCAGGCTCTGGCAGACCCAGAAGGAAGGCAGGCGTTACGCCACGGGACTTCGCAATTGCGTGGCCATTACCTGGAACTCCAGGGTCAATTCCCTGTATGCCATGATGCATGGCCGGGACCAGCTGCACGACCTCTTCCCGCAGTATTACTCAGACTCCATGAGCGCCGAACTGCCCGCAGAGGAATTCCTGCAGATCTCCGAAAACGGAAATTACGGCTGGCCCTACACGTACTATGATGAAATCAAAAACAAGCTGATGGTTGCCCCCGAATACGGAGGCAACGGGAAGAAGGCCGCTCCAGCCGGAAAATACCAGGATCCGATCCTGGCCTTCCCGGGCCACTGGGCTCCCGACGGCCTGATGTTCTACACCGCATCACAATTCCCGGACCAGTACCGTAACGGAGCCTTTATCGCCTTCCATGGTTCCTGGAACCGCGCTCCCCTGCCCCAGAAGGGATACCGCGTGATCTTCGTACCCTTCAGTGGTTCCAAGCCTTCCGGCAAATATTCCGTATTCGCAAACGGCTTCGCCGGATCCAATAACCTGCAGAGCCCCGGGGACGCCAAACACCGTCCGGTCGGACTTGCGCAGGGCCCCGACGGTTCCATTTACGTAACCGACGATGCCGGAGGCACCCTTTACCGCATCGTGTACACCGGTTCCTGATCCCTGCCGCCTGGGGAAGCGTGGGAAGGGCCGGCCCTTCGGGCAGGCGGCGGTTCCTTCATGCCTCCGCCGTTTGAATATTAAGCCTAATTTTGCGCCTCAAAACCGCCTCCCATGCCCCCCGTATCTGTCGGCCTGATCCAAATGTCCTGCGGACCGGATCCTGAAAAAAATTTCCTGAAAGCCACGGGTAAGATCCGGGAAGCGGCTGCGCTGGGTGCACGGATCATCTGCACCCAGGAACTGTTTTCTTCCCGGTATTTCTGCCATATCGAAGACTACGAGAACTTCTACCTTGCCGAACCCATCCCGGGACCCTCCACCCTGACCCTGGGGGAACTCGCCGCCTCCCTTCAGGTCGTGATCATCGCCTCGCTTTTTGAAAAACGGGCCCAGGGCCTTTATCATAATACGGTAGCGGTGCTTGACGCGGACGGGAAGCTTCTGGGGAAATACCGGAAAATGCATATCCCCGAGGATCCGGGCTATTATGAAAAATTCTATTTCACCCCCGGGGACCTGGGCTACCGGGTTTTCGATACCCGGTACGGAAAGATCGGTACCCTGATCTGCTGGGACCAGTGGTTCCCGGAAGCCGCCCGGATCACCAGCCTGATGGGTGCCGAA
>DATKSX010000297.1:0-4307 GCA_035531415.1 Chitinophagaceae bacterium | reverse complement strand
CCAGGCGGCCCCCGATCCGGAAGATGAAACTCTTTATTCTGCTGGAAAACTCTCCATAAAGGGCCTGGACATTATCGGTGTACTGGAGTTGATTGCTGGCCAGGCTGTCCTTGAGGAAATTCCCGGTCAGGGTATCCAGGTTCTCAGTGAGGTAATTGCGCGCATTGAGCTGGAAATCACCCCGGTAACCAAAGGAAATGGAACTTTTCTTGTCCTTGAATGGCATTTCGTAATCAAGGTTCGCGCTGATCTGATGGGAGGGATCGCTATCAAAAATCTTGTCTGTTGAATCCGGGCTCACCTGTGACATGGCACTGTCCAGGGAGATCTGGGTGAACTGGTTGTTATTGAAACTGTTTCGGGGAGAAAAAGTGATTCCGGCAGTAATGTCTTCCTGGGGATTCTTGAACTTGTGGGTGTAGTTCAGGCTTCCTCCGAGGCTCAGATCATTGTTGGAATTGGTGGAATTCCTTTCCAGAACGCTGGCGATCTCCTTCATGGGAGTCAGGTTGTCCGAAGTGGTATAGGAACTGGAACTTCCGTTGTTGGTGGAAGCCGATAAAGTCATACTGATATTGTTTTGGGCATCGAAATCATGATCGATGTTGATCCGGGCAAAAGGGGACGTGCTTTTATTATTATTGTTGAACTGCTGGTTGGTGTACAGGGTGTCCCCGGGAAGGTAAGTTTGGCGGTCGGTATATCCGCTGCTGGTGGTCTGACGGTAATCCCCGCTGAAAATGCCGGAAAACACGGTATTGCGGTCCCGGTAATTCACATAGAGGTTACCATTGTAATGACCCAGGGTGCCCGCAGTCAGCGATACCCGGCCGTTGAAGCCGATCCTTCTGTTTTTCTTCAGCACGATGTTGATCACCCCGCCGCTTCCTTCGGATTGGTATTTGGCCGGAGGATTTTCCATCACCTCTATATGGTCAATGGCATCAGCCGGTAGTGACTGGAGGATATCATTGATGGCATTTGCTCCGAGTTCGGAAGGTTTTCCGTCAATTAAAATGGTGGGCTTCTGCCCGTCCAGGGTTACATTGCCCTGGGCGTCAACCATGACCAGGGGTACTTTGCCCAGGACATCGAGGGCAACGGATCCAACGTTGGTGATGCTTTCTCCCACATTATAGGTGAGCTTGTCTCCGTCGTCTTCAACCAGGGGCTTTTCCACATGGGCGATAACGGTAACCGTCTGGAGGGTGCGGGTGCCCGCCTTGATTTCGATATCCCCGGCATTGATTTCGGGTTTGATCTGCCTGGGGTCGAGATCGGTGACCAAGACCGGATTATAACCCACATAGCTGCATTGGACCGAATATTTTCCGAATTCCAGCCCGTCGAATTCAAAACTTCCTACCACGTCCGTCTGTTCTGCTTTAAGCCGGGCGCTGTCCGGCATCCGGATCAGCGTCACGCTCACATAGGGGAGCGGGGCCCCGGTTTTGGAGTCCAGCACGGTACCGGAGATTTTCCCGGAACCCGTGGGAATGGGCTGTTGCGCGTGGCCTGTAAAAGGAACCAGAAGGAGCCAGAGGAAACGGATGGGTATTATTTTTTTCATTTTTCAGTTGAATCTTTGGAATACAAAAGTATCTTTTCGGTGCCGGGCCAAGCGTTAATGGAGGGTTAAAGGGGGATTAAGGCTGGACTAAGGCTCCGTTAACGGAGGGTTAATCCCGGTCAATCCAATGGCATAAACCGATATTTTTGCCTTATGGCTCAAAAACGGCCTCCCAACCGCTCCGGGCGGATTAATGTAAGCATCATAAGCGTGATGGTGATTCTGGCCTCCGTTCTGGTCGGCATCCTGTTTTATGGCCATGATGTGCTCAAAAGGGAGATGTTCAATTACGGCTGGCAGCTTTCCCGAAATGTGCATTCCGGTATCGCCCAGGCAGGACGCAGGGAATTCGCCGCCTTCGAGACGGCCAATGATTCCCTGATCTCGGCTTTCCTGGACCGCAACGGGGCTGCGATCGATTCCGGCAGGCTGGACCGGGATTCTGCCATCCGGCTCATCCAGGAACACAAGCAAATCTATCTGCACTATTTTCACGATCCGGATTCGGTTAAGGCCCTGCTGGAGCAATCCGGTATGGATAGCGCCGTGGGACTCCGGGTCGAGATCGGCTTTTTCAGCTTGAACTACCACCACCGGGACCTGGTTCCTCTTTTCAATTCCCTGCTCCGCCGGGATTCCCTGCTGCGGACCATTTATTCCGATTTTTCAGGCAGGGACCATACCTTCTTCACCCGGGGGATCCGGATCCGGGGGGAGCATTTCCGGGTGGACTACAGGGCCGCCGTGCATCCGATCCATTTGCGGGGGGATTTGATCCGGCGGGTGACGCCCATTTTTATTTTCCTTTTGCTTGCTTTTCTGGCGATGGGCTTTTTCTCCGCATTCACGATCCGGACCATGCTGCGCCAGCAGCGGATCTCTGATCTGAAAACGGATTTCATCAACAATATCACCCATGAGTTCAACACCCCCCTGGCAACCATCGCCGTGGCCACGAAAATGCTTCAGGATGTTGGCCAGGATTCCGAAAAAGTCAGGGATCTTTCTGGGATGATCGACCGGCAAAACCATATCCTGCAGCAAATGGTGTCGACCATCACGCAGTTCTCCGAGGGCGCCCCGGAATCCCAGGGGGAAATTCCCCTGATGCAACCTGTGGGGGAAATCCGGAAAATCATTTCTGAATTTGAGGTGGTGAACAAGGAACAGCAGCTGGAGATCCATTCCAGGCTGGAGATCAACCCGCAGGCCACGATCCGGATGGATCCGTCCATATTTTCCAACATGCTGAACAATGTTCTGGATAATGCCCTGAAATACCGGGACCCTTCCAGGACTTCGGTGATCACCATGGTGGCTGTTTCCATGGACCATATCCTGGAAATCTCGGTCAACGATAACGGGATGGGGATGAAAAAGGACCAGTTGAGATATATCTTTGAGAAATTTTACCGGGTTCCTTCCGGTGATCTGCATAACGTGAAGGGCATGGGCCTGGGCCTGTATTTCGTAAAGAAAAATGTGGATGGGGTGGGGGGAAGCGTCCGGGTGGAAAGTAAGGAAGGCCAAGGCAGCACTTTCATTTTCCGTTTTCCCCTGGTACAAATATGAAACGATCCATACATGCCGCGCCTGCTCCTGGTGGAAGACAACGAAGACCTGGGTCATATCCTTTCCCAATATCTTGAGGGGGCGGGCTTTTCCGTAAGCTGGGCCCGCAATGGGGTCACCGGGATTGCCGCTTTCCGCCAGGGACCTTTCGATTGCTGTATCCTGGATATCATGATGCCCCTCAAGGACGGGTTCACCCTTGCCGCTGAGATTCATGCGCTCGACCCAAACGCCAATTTCCTTTTCCTAACCGCCAGGAGGGAAAAGGAGGACCGGATCCGGGGGCTTCGGCTCCAGGCGGATGATTACATCACCAAGCCATTCGATGCCGAGGAACTGGTCCTGAGAATCCGGAATATTCTCAGGAGGCGGCTTCCCGGAGCGGAACCCGCCGAGATAACCATCGGGAAGTATCAGTTTGATTTCGAAAACCTGGTCCTGAAAGACGCCTCCTCCAAACAGCGTCTTACCCTTCAGGAGGCCAAACTGATCCGGCTTCTGGTGGACCATTCCAATACCCTGGTGCGAAGGGAAATGATCCTGGAAAAGGTCTGGGGCAAGAATGATTATTTCCTGGGCAGGAGCATGGATGTGTTCATCACCAGGATCCGGAAATTCTTCAAGGATGACCCCAGAATCCGGATAGAAAGCACCCGGAGCATCGGCATTACTTTTTGGATTGACCGCTGAGGCCTGGGGATGGGTCCTGGGGACTGGCCTTCAGACCTGGTGCAGCAGGAAGGCTGAAACAGAAAGTGCTGCCTTTCCCGGGTTCGCTGTTGACCCAGACCTTTCCTCCCTGGGCCTGGATAAATTCCCTGGAGATCGCAAGACCGAGGCCGGTGCCACCCCCAGACAGGGAACCCGGGACGCGGAAGAATTTTTCGAAGATTTTTTCCCGGTATTTGGGATCGATTCCCTTTCCGAAATCCTGGACATAAAAAACCACCGCGCCCTCCTGGCCATAGGACCCGATGAGCACCCGGGAACCCTCGGGGCTGTAACGGATGGCATTGGACAGGAAATTGACCAGCACCCAGGCTGTTTTTTCCGGATCCGCCATGACCATGGGTACCATGGGATCGCCCTGGCGTTCCAGCTGGATATTTTTTGCGGAGGCCTGGACGTTGACCGCCTGGATCGCATAGTCCATTATGAGCATCGG
>DATKSX010000296.1:0-4655 GCA_035531415.1 Chitinophagaceae bacterium | reverse complement strand
AGATCCCCAGGGCCGCATGGGCTTGGAGCCATTTTCCCGCGACAACCTCCCGGAGCAGGCTCCAGGCATCCTCATATAGCTTCGTGGCCTCTTTGCCGATGACCGGGTCCCGGAGTATTGCAGGAAATTTTCCATGCATCTCCCAGGCGATGAAGAAGGGCTGCCAGTCGATGAACCGGGAGATCTCTCCCAGGTCGTAGGAATGGTATTCCCTGATCCCAGTCCATTCCGGGACCAGGGGCTCGTATTGGCCCCAGTCCACCCGGAACCGGTTATCCCGGGCCTCCCGGAGGGAGAGGAGCTGCTTTTCAGACCTTTTTCCCTTGAAATCTTCCCGGAGCTTCTGATAATCGAGCGCGGTTTTGCGGATGAAATCATCCCGGAGCTCCTCTTTCAGCAGGCTGTTCACCGTGTTCACCCCCCGGGAGGCGTCCAGGACATGCACCACCCCCTGATCGTATTCCGGGGCGATCCGCACCGCGGTATGGGTCCGGGAAGTCGTGGCCCCTCCGATCATCAGGGGTACTTTAAAGTTCCTGCGCTTCATTTCCCGGGCCACATGGACCATTTCGTCCAGGCTGGGGGTAATCAGGCCGCTGAGCCCGATGATATCCGCCTGGATCTCCAGGGCGGTATTGAGGATCTTATCGGCGGGCACCATGACCCCCAGGTCCACGATTTCATAGCCATTGCAGCCCAGGACCACTCCCACGATGTTCTTTCCGATATCATGGACGTCCCCCTTGACGGTGGCCAGCAGGATCTTCCCAGCGCTTTTCATTTCATCGGCCGTACCGGCCCTTTCCAGCTTTTCTTTTTCCATCCAGGGAAGCAGGACCGCCACTGATTTTTTCATGACCCGGGCGCTTTTCACGACCTGGGGCAGGAACATCTTTCCGGATCCGAACAGATCCCCCACGATATTCATTCCGGCCATGAGCGGTCCTTCGATCACATGAAGGGGGCGCGGGTATTTCAGGCGGGCCTCCTCAGTATCCAGTTCGATGTAGTCGGTGATGCCGTTCACCAGGGAATGGCTGAGCCGTTCCTCCACGGAACGGGTCCGCCAGCCTGCGTCCTTTTCAATGGTCTTACCCCGGGTCCGGACGGATTCTGCAAATTCGGTTAGGCGTTCCGTGGCATCGGGCCGGAGATTGAGGATGGTGTCCTCCACCAGTTGAAGCAGGTCGGGAGGGATCTCGTCGTAAACCGGAATGGTGCCCGCGTTTACGATGCCCATGTCCATCCCTGCCCTGATGGCATGGTACAGGAAAACGCAGTGCATGGCTTCCCGGACCGTTTCTTTTCCCCGGAAGGAAAAGGAAACATTGCTGACCCCGCCGCTGACCCGTACCATCGGCATGAGTTCCTTGATCCGCCGGGTGGCCTCGAAATAATCCACGGCGTAATTGTTATGCTGCTCGATTCCGGTGGCGATGGCGAAGATGTTGGGGTCGAAAATAATTTCCTGGGGCGGGTATCCTACCTTTTCGGTCAGGATCCGGTAGGCCCTGTGGCAGAAGGAAACCCTTTTTTCCACCGTATCGGCTTGCCCGTTCTCATCAAAGGCCATGACCACCACCGATGCCCCGAAGTCCCTGCAGATCTGGGCCTGGTGGAAGAATTTTTCCTCCCCTTCTTTCAGGGAAATGGAATTCACGATGCATTTGCCCTGGATGCATTTCAGACCGGCATGGATGATGCTGAATCTGCTGGAATCGATCATGATGGGGATCCGGCAGATATCCGGCTCCGTGGCCAGCAGGTTCAGAAAGGTCGACATGGCTTTTTCCCCGTCCAGCAGGGCGTCATCCATGTTCACATCCAGGATCTGGGCTCCGCTCTCCACCTGTTGCCGGGCCACGGAAAGGGCATCTTCGTATTTTCCATCCCGGACCAGCCTGGCGAATTTCTTGGAACCGGTGACGTTGGTCCGTTCGCCGATATTGATGAAGTTGGTCCCGGGTCTGAGGACCAGGGGTTCCAGTCCGCTCAAACGCAGATAGGGTGTTCTCAAATCACGGTCATCCATGGTTTCGAATTAGACTGCGGCAGGCAGATTCGCCTCCACAGGCAGGGGCCGGGGAGCGATGCCCTTCACGGCCTCTGCGATAAGCCGGATATGTTCCGGCGTTGTGCCGCAGCATCCCCCGACGATATTGAGAAATCCATCCCTTGCGAATCCTTCCAGCACCGAGGAGGTTTCCTCAGGGGTTTCGTCATATTCCCCGAAGGTATTGGGTAGTCCTGCGTTGGGATAACAGCTCACCAGACAGGGAACCAGGCCGGAAAGTTCTTCGATAAAAGGCCGCATTTGTTTTCCCCCCAGGGCGCAATTAAGGCCGACCGAAATGGGCTCAGCGTGCATGATGGATATATAAAAGGCTTCCAGGGTCTGGCCGCTCAGCGTCCGGCCCGAAGCGTCTGTGATCGTCCCGGATATCATAATGGGCAGCTGCTTTCTTCCGGTCTCGCGGAAGAAATTTTTGATGGCGAAAATGGCCGCTTTGGCGTTCAGGGTATCGAATATGGTCTCGATGAGGATCAGGTCCACTCCCCCCTCCACCATCGCAGCGATCTGTTCATAATAGGAACCAGCCACTTCATCAAAATCCACGGACCTCATGCCCGGGTTGTTCACGTCCGGAGAAAGGGAAAGGCTCTTGTTCATCGGACCAATCGCACCAGCCACAAACCTGGGTTTGGAGGGATCCCGGGAAGTGAATTCCCGGGCAGCCCGGACTGCGATTTCCGTGGAGACCCGGCTCATTTCAGCGGCGAAGTCCTGGAGCTCATAATCGGCCTGGGCGATCGAGGTGCTGGTGAAGGTGTTGGTCTCGATGATATCGGCCCCGGCCTCCAGGTATTTGCGGTGGATTTCCCGGATGATCTCCGGCTGGGTGAGGCTCAGGATACCATAATTGCCGGACAGGTCCCTGGGGTGGTCCGCAAACCGGTCCCCCCGGAAATCTGATTCTGTCAGATGGTATTGCTGAATCATGGTGCCCATGGCACCGTCGATGATCAGGATGCGCTTTCGGGCGCAATCGGATAAAAGTTCCATGTTAATTAGTTGCAGTTTAGGTGGCAGGGCCGAACAATTAACAAATCCGCCCAGGACCCAAAGTTAATCAAACCGGGCCAACCTTACGAAAAAGGGTCTTATCCGTTTCCCTCTCCCACATAGCGCTCCAGGGGAAGGCGGTTGGAAAGGGACCGGGCGAGGGTCATTTCGTCGGCGTATTCCAGTTCCCCGCCAAAGGCAATACCCCGGGCGATGGTGGTCAATTTTGCCCCGCTGTCCTGGAGCTTTTTGGAAATATAGAAGATGGTGGTATCTCCTTCCACAGTAGGGCTGATCGCCATGATCACTTCCAAAACCCCGGACCCGGCCACCCGGTCCAGGAGGGACCGGATTTGCAGCTGGTCCGGGCCGACCCCGTCCAGGGGGGAGATCAGCCCACCCAGCACATGGTATACGCCATTGAACTGCTGGGTGTTTTCGATGGCGAAAAGATCCCGGATGTTCTCCACGACACAGATCTGGTCCTGTTTACGCCGGGGATTTGCGCAAATGCTGCAGATCTCCCCATCGGATATATTGTGGCAAATCCTGCAGAACCTGATCTCATGGCGCATCCTGGTGACTGATTCAGCCAGGCGGTCCACGGTGGCTTCATCCTGTTTGAGCAGGTGGAGGACCAGGCGCAGGGCAGTTTTCTTTCCGATGCCGGGAAGTTTGGAAAGTTCATTGACTGCGTTTTCGATCAGAACGGAAGGGAAAACCATGATGCAAAGATAGGGCCCGGGGCCCTCCCTTACAGGCTTAGTTGGGTCCTGTTCTGCCAGTTGGCCCGGACATGGATCTGCACGGGGAAGCCGATGACATGCTCCGGTTGCCTTTTTTTCCCGTAATACCGCCCGTTATCCCATTTGCCATTGCCATTGCGGTCTTCCAGCAGCCGGACCTCATAGGCTCCCGGCCTAACCATATCTTTCCTCCAGGTGTTCCCCCGGAGCGGTCCGGAATACTGGATTTCCCCATTGGAAACGATCTCTACCAAATTGTTGCGGGAAGAATCTACCCCTTTGAAGCCAAGGATGATCGACCCATAATCGGATTCGGACCGGGTATGGAAATTCAGGGTATCCTGTCTGGAATAGGCCCCGGAACTATCCCGGACCATTTCGCTGTCCAGGATCAGCCGGTAATCCATGTCTGGATCCCAATTCCGGTTTATGAAGATGGAAGTCCCTGCGCTGTCCAGGGCCGCGGAAAACGGGACCGGGCGATGGGTCGTATCCTCCAGCAGATGCACCTTGGTGGAATCAAATTCCCTGGCTTTCTGATCCAGGGTCAGGGTGAGCGGGATGGTGATGTCCACTCCCCCGAAGCCGAACTGGGGCGTGACCGTAACATTCCTGGCTGGCCTTTTTTTTGCGTTTTTGCCCGGAAGGGAAGGAGCCCCCGGGATCCCGGGGCTCACCGGACCGGAACCGATTGAGGGGGAGGTTTTCGAGGCGGCCGCAAAAAGGTAGAGGTGTTCTGCGCTGACATTGCCATTCACCACCAGCGGGGAATCCCTGAAAGCGATGAATTCAGAGGAATCCTGGTAGGCCAGGGAATTGTTATTGTCCTTCAGGGCGAAAAGCTT
>DATKSX010000295.1:0-4482 GCA_035531415.1 Chitinophagaceae bacterium | reverse complement strand
AGGATCTGCTGCGGAGGTCCAGCCCCCTGGCGTTGAGGTTGGCAACCGTGCCCCGGATTTCTCCCCGGGCCTGGAAACTCATGTGCCAGCCGGAAAAGGTGGGGGCAAATATCGCCAGGTCATCCGAACTGAGGGTGCATCCCTGAAACCGGGCCACCATGCTGACCTTTTGCAGAAAATCCCCCAGGTCCGAAAACCTGCTAAAATGCATTGCGAAGTAATTGCGTAAAACGCTCCGGTTCGTCTGAAGATCCAGGTCTGCAAATTCCATTTCCACCGGGGAAAGCTTGAACCGGGCCGAAAGTTTCCGAACCTCCAGGCCGGATCCTTCTTTCCCGGATAACACCAGCCGGGTGAACAGGGAATCCCGGACCATCCGCGTATTGGTGAGGGTGGCGTTGATGGCAGTCCACCGGATGTTCCCCGGATCGAAATATCCCGGGACCGGAGCTTGGTTTTGGGTGCTCAGGCTGAAACTTCCGTTTTTAACGGATATCAGTTTGGCGAAAAGGTGCAAGGGGGTACCTCCAGACTGCGCATTTTCTGAAGGGGTGCTTGCTGCGGGAGTGTGGCCCGGATAATCCCGGAGGGTGAAGCGGGGTGAAATCACCCGGATTTCGTTCACCGAGAGGGTTTTTTTCTTCAGATCCAGGGACCGGGCATTCAGGTGCAGGCTGGAAAGGGACAGGGTCATATCGGAGCCATCCCACCCGTCCGTTTTTCGAATAATCAGGTCAGTCAGATCCAATTGGCGGAGATCCAGGTCCATGCCGTTTTTCCCGGTATCGGAGTTTGCCCCTGGTGAGGAGAGGGCGTCGAGCAGGAACTGGTAGTTCCATACCGGATCTTTTCCGTTCCGGCTCAGGTTGATCCGGGTATGGTCCAGGCGGACGTAATGTAGCACGGGCCGTTTTTTGAGGAAAAAGAAATCCGTTACCCGGACCGTAATGAGACCGGCATAAAACAAAGTGTCCTGGTTGCGGTCTTCCACCAAGGCGTCCTGGAGCAACATGCGGTCAAAGAACTCGAAACGGACATGGCCGATCCGCACTTCGGTCTTGAGTTGGGCCGAAAGCCGTTTGGATGCCTGGCGGACCAGGAAGTTCTGAACTGCAGTGAAATGGACGAGAATGGCCAAAAGCAGGATCAGGCCCAAAAAGGAGAGCAGACTGATCCCGGCTATTCTCAGGGTTTTCCGGGCTCCATATAAATGGTATAAGGCATCCAGGGAAGCCAGGAGGATGAATATGGTGATGTACAGGATCAAAAAGGGGAGGTTTTGGCAAAGGTAACGGCAGCCTGCAAATATCCGGCCAACCGTTTCCCTGCTCCTAAAACGTCCCTGCATCCCTTATTAGCACAATCCTCAATGGAAAAGAACGGGATGCCTGGTATGGAAACCGGTGGCATCCTGGTAGGCCCTGGCAGCTGCCAGTAACTTTCCTTCCCCGTATAATTTGCCGATGAACGTAATGCTGTGGGGATGGCCCCTGGCGTCAAATCCATCCGGCATCACGACTACGGGATAGCCGGTAAGGTTGGTCAGGGCGAGCTGGTCGCCGGTAAACGTGGGGCATACGATCACATCAAATTTTCCCATCAGGCTGTCCAGCTGCATCAGGAGCCGGTACCTCAGCCGGCAGGCCTGGATATATTCCACCGCTGGGATGAACCGGGAGGTTCTGAACTGGTTGGGCCAATCGCCGGAGCCCTGCTGCACCATCAGGCTGTCCCGGTGGGACCGGGTGAGCCAGTCAAAGGCTGCTGCGGATTCCGCTCCAATGATGGTTCCCAGGATTCCGGAACCATGAAGGTGAGCGGGGATCGCCAGGGGCTCCAGGTGTGCCCCCAGTCGGGTGAGTTCGGCAATTACCTGCCGGTCCGGGTTTTGCTTCGGAAGGCTGTCCATATAATTGCTGATATAGGCCATCTTCAGAGTGCTCAAACGGGTCTGGTCGGAATAATTGAACGGCATCCAGCGGGCCGACCGGTCCAGTCCGTCGGTCCCGTGGATCGCGGCAAAGACCAGGGCGTCATCTTCGGCGCTCCGGCAGAGGGGTCCGACCTTGTCGGAGCTCCAGGCCAGGGTCATCGCTCCGCTCCGGCTCACGCTGCCAAAACTGGGCCTGAGGCTGGTGAGGCCGCAGGTCGAAGTGGGATCTACGATGGATCCCCAGGTTTCCGTACCGATCGCAAAGGGGACAAGACCGGCAGCGGTTGCACTGGCTGGTCCGGCCGAGGATCCTCCGGAGCCTTCGCTGAGGTCCCAGGGATTGCGGGTCATCCCGCCAAACCAGACATCCCCCATGGCCAATTCTCCCAGGGAAAGTTTGGCGACCAGGACCGCCCCTGCCTTCCTCAGGCGGGTATATACATAGGAGTCCGGCCCCGGAGCCTGGTCCCGGTAGGGAGGGCTTCCCCAGGTGGTTGGTGTTCCTGCAGCGGAAAAAAGGTCCTTCAGTCCATAGGGAATTCCCTGCAAAGGGCCATGGTCGATCCCCCGGGCAAATTCAGAATCCGCTTTACGGGCCTGGGTCAGAGCGATTGCCGGAGTCAGGGTGACCAGGCAATGCAGGGTATCGCCCCAACGGGAAAGCCGGTCCAGGAAGAACCGGGTCAGTTCGACAGAGCTGATCTTGTGGTGGCGGATCAGGCTGCCTAGTTGCAGGATGGAATAAAACGCCAAATCCTCTTTCCTTTGGGGGAGCCGGACTTCCGGGTATTTCCAGACCAGGGGTTGCTGGTGCATTTCGTAACGTCTGCCCGGAACCCGGGGATCGAAATCAAGGGCCATGGGCAGGTCGTTGGGAAGATCCAGGGAATGGAAGTAGCGGATGGTTTGAAGTTCCTGGGTAAGCCCATCCATCATGGAATCCCGCTGGGCCGGGGAAAAATCCAGGTCGATCAGTTTTTCGGCCGCCACCACATGGACTGTATTGATGATGGTGTCCTGGCCCTGGGCCATTCCCCAGGAAAGGATCAGCAACAGCGGGGCAGTCCGGAACCATTTCGGGCATTTCATTTTGGGGAGATTTTAGGTTAAATTGAATGGAAATTAGCGAAGGTAATTGCTATAAAGAAATGCGTAGGGCGGTATGTGGGTAATATGTCAACTAAAACAAGTTTTAAAATCGACAATCATCAAAAAACCGCCAACTGCTATTTGCGGTCATTCCTACTTCGGATGCCTCCTGCTGGACGCGAAAGCCAATGGGTGCCTGGTTTTTGATCCTCCGGGAATGTTCCGGGCCTGGGTCACTAAAGAGGGAAAAATCCTGGTCTGGATGTATGGCTGACCGGATCAGGGAAGTAGCTTCCTGAAGAAATCCAGGGTGAGGCCTTCATAATTTTCAAGGCAAAGGGTAGCCCCGGCGGAGCGAAGGGCTGCAGCGGAAAGGGAAGTGGTGATCCCAACGGCCGGCATGCCCGCGGCGACGGCGCCACGGATCCCTGAAAGGGAATCTTCAAAAACCGCGCAACGGTCGGGAGCAAGTCCCAGCAGACGGGCCGCGGTAAGAAAAATCTCGGGATCCGGTTTTCCCCTACGCACGGCGGTCTGGTCCACGATTTGGTCAAAATAAGGATCCAGTCCCAGCAGGTCCATCGCGAAACGGATGTTGTCCGGTAAGGCGGAGGTTGCGATCGCCGTCGGGACCTGGTTTTCCCGCAACAGTTGCAGAAGTTCCATCAACCCTGGAAGGGGCCGGATATGGGGCAGGTAGGTTTCCCGGTACAGGGCCTCCTTCCGGGCCCCCAGGGCATGAGCCTGGTCCCTGGAAAGCTGAGATCCGAAAAGGTAGCGGAGGATCTCAAGATTAATTTTTCCGCTCACCTGATGCTGGTATTCTTCCAGGCTGAGTTCCTTCCCGATACCTGCGCAAAATATTTTCCAGGCTTGGAAATGGAAGGGGTTATTGTCCATCAGCGTGCCGTCCATGTCGAAGATCACCCCGATTGCGGATCCCTGGCTCATGGATGCGGTATGGGTTTGCAATGGAGGGTCATGTAAAAGCTGGCGATCAGGGTATTGAAATCCAGTTCTCCGGTATCCAGCCTCTGGACCTGAATCTGTTCATAAATCGTATCGGCATGTAAGGGGTACAGGGAGATCAGCTTTCCGTTGCCGGAGACCTGGTATTTTCCGGAATCCACCTTTCCGTCAAAACTGGCCCGGAATATTCCGGTGGGTGAAAATTCGAACCAGGCGTTCCGGTAGACGCCTTCTTTATATGCATCCGCCTGGTTCTGGTCCTCAATATCGAAATTGCCGTTCCGGGGCGGGGTGACATCGGTCACCTTCCAACGTTTTCCGTTCAGCAGCCGAAGGGCCCTCTGTTTTCCGCACCCTCCCTCCAGGAAAAGGAAGGCGAAAAACAGGATTGCGGAAGCAACGCGGTTGATCCGGATTTTGTTCATGGGGTCGGGTTCAGTTCAGTTCCGGTGGCGGGGCGGAGATTTGGGAATGGACAGGGTGGTCCAGCC
>DATKSX010000294.1:0-12149 GCA_035531415.1 Chitinophagaceae bacterium | reverse complement strand
GCGATGCTTCGTTTTCTTCGGCTGTAACATATCCTCCTTTCTTTACTCCAATGAATGGTCAGCTTTTCCTGCCCGGTGCCCCTCCCCTGCGGTCCGGACCCCGGTCCGGACGGTCCCTGCGGTCGCCTCTTTCCCTTTCCGGGCGGCGTTCCCCATGATGGGCCCTTTCTCCTCCTTCCTTCCCTCCCACCAGGTTCGGGTTCAGGTCCCGTTTGCCCAGGATCTCCCCTTTGCAGATCCAGACCTTGACTCCGATTTTTCCATAAACAGTCTGGGCGAAAATGGAAGCATAATCGATGTCCATCCTCCAGGTATGCAGGGGGGTCCTGCCCTGCTTGATTTCTTCGGTCCGGGCGATCTCGGATCCGCCCAGCCTCCCGCTCACCTTGATCTTGATCCCCTCGGCTCCCATCCGCAGGGCGGTGGCGATGGACATCTTGATCGCCCTCTTATAGTTGATCCGGCTTTCAATCTGCCGGGCTACGGTTTCAGCCACGATATTGGCATCCACTTCCGGCCTGCGGATCTCCAGGATGTTAATCTGGACATCCTGCTTTCCGGTAAGCTTCTTGAGCTCCTCCTTGATCCGGTCTACTTCTCCGCCCCCTTTACCGATGATGATCCCCGGCTTCGAGGTATGAATGGTGATGATCAGCTTGTTCAGGGTCCTCTCGATCACGATCCGGGAAATCCCGCCCTTGTTGATTCTGGCGTTGAGATAGGTCCGGATCCGGTTATCTTCCACCAGCTTGATGGCAAAGTCCTTCTTGCTGCCGTACCAGTTGGAATCCCATCCCCGGATGATCCCGAGCCTGTTTCCGATCGGGTTGGTTTTCTGACCCATGGGTTTTTATTTGTTTTTTTGAGCTTTTTTTGTTCCTGACTGCTTTTTCTTCACTGTTTTCTTTTTCGCCGGGGCCGCTTCCGCCTCGGGAGCCTCCTGGACTCCTTCCGGCTCAGCTACCGGCTCCGGAGCCTTTTGTTCCATTTCTGCGGAATCATTCTCTGCTACTCCCAATCCCCGGTTCCGGCCATCCACGATCACGGTGACATGGTTGCTTCTTTTGCGGACCCGGTACCCCCTACCCTGGGGAGCCGGCCGCATTCTTTTCAGGGTCCTTCCCCCATCAACATAGATCACTTTCACATACAGGTCCGCATCCTCCACCCGCTGGTCCGGGTTCTTCTGCTTCCAGTTATCGATGGCCGAAAGCAGCAGCTTTTCCAAAGGCCCGCTCGGGTGCTGGGGGTGAAAATGAAGGATATTGAGCGCCTTGTCCACATCCATTTTCCGGATCAGGTCGGCCAGTAACCGCATTTTTCGCGGAGAGGTCGGGTGGTTCCTGAGCTTGGCAACTGCTTCCATGTCTTGGATAAGTTAAAATCTCATTATGGTCAGGTGGTCTCCACCTTCTTGCTGGAATGCCCCCGGAAATTCCGGGTCGGGGCAAATTCCCCGAGCTTATGTCCCACCATAAATTCGGTGACATAGACCGGGATGAACTTGTTGCCGTTATGCACTGCAAAAGTGTGACCCACAAAATCGGGAGTCACCGTGCTGCGCCTGGACCAGGTTTTGATAACCGCCTTTTTTGCGCCCCCGTCGTTGATTTTCAACACTTTTCTTTCCAGATTGTAATCCACGTAGGGACCTTTTTTAACCGAACGGGCCATGTATTGGTTTTAAAATCTGTTGATATGATTGATTTATTTCTTGTCTTTTTTACGGCTGATGATCAGCTTGTCGGAGCCCTTGTGGTGCTTGCGGGTTTTGAGGCCCTTGGCCACAATTCCCCTGCGGGACCGGGGATGTCCCCCGGAAGCCTTTCCTTCCCCCCCGCCCATGGGATGATCCACAGGATTCATCGCAACCCCCCGGTTACGGGGTCTGATTCCCCTCCACCGGTTTCTTCCCGCCTTCCCCATGGACTGCAGGGCATGGTCCGAATTGGATACCGTTCCCACCGTCGCCATGCAGGTGCCCAGGACTTTGCGCAACTCCCCGGAGGGCATCTTCAGGACCACGTATTTATCCTCCTTGTTGGTCAGCTGGGCATAGGCACCGGCGCTCCGGGCGATCGCGCCGCCTTTTCCAGGCTGAAGCTCAATGTTATGGATCACGGTTCCCAGCGGCATGTTCTTCAGCAGCAGGGCATTGCCCACTTCCGGGGCCACTTCGGGACCGCTGAATACCTTACCTCCCGGCTGGATGCCCTGGGGGGCGAGGATATAGCGTTTTTCCCCGTCCGCATAATGCAGCAGGGCTATGAAAGCACTGCGGTTCGGATCATATTGGACGGATTCGACGGTGGCCGGAACTCCATGCTTTTCTCTTTTAAAGTCGATGATCCGGTATTGCTTCTTATGTCCGCCACCGATATACCGCATGGACCTCCTTCCCTGGGCGTTGCGGCCTCCGCTGCGGTTGGCCTTGTCCAAAAGGGATTTTTCCGGATTGTCACTGGTGATCTCCGCAAAAGCGTTGCCGATCCTCCAGCGGGTCCCGGGCGTCATCGGCTTATATTTCTTCAGTGCCATTTCGGTTCGCTTAAATCAGTTATGCATTTCCATATAAGTCAATCGTCTCCCCGGCGACCAGGGTCACCACAGCCTTCTTACGGGCCGGCTTGCGGCCCGAGATCACCCCGGCCTTGGTGAACCGGGACTTGCTTTTGCCGGGAACGACCAGGGTGTTCACCGCCTTGACGGAAACCCCGTAAAATTTTTCCACGGCATGCTTGATCTCCAGTTTGTTGGCCCTGCGATCCACAATGAAGTAATATCTTCCCTGCTTTTCAGTCTGTATATTGATCTTTTCGGTAACCACCGGTCGGATCAGCACATCAGCTAGGTTCATGGCTCTGGTTTAATTCGTTTATGCCTTCCCCGCGGGGGCTTCTTCCGCGGCGGGTTCTTCTTCGCCCATGAGCAGTTTTGCCGCGCTTTCCGTGAACACCAGGTGGTCGGCGTTCATGATATCATAGGTATTGATGTCGCTCAGTGCGATGCCGTTCACGCTGGACAGGTTCCTGAGGGACAGATAAAGCGGTTCGGGCAGGGAGGAGGCCACAAAGAGGGTCTTTTTGTTCCTGGGATGGATCCCCAGTTGTTGAAGCATGGCGGTGAACTGGCTGGTTTTTGGGATCTCCAGCTCCAGCTCCTCCACGATGGTGATCATTCCTGCCTTGGCCTTGTAGGAAAGAGCGGAAACCTTTGCCAGATCACGCACTTTCCGGTTCAGCTTAAAGTCATAGGTGTGGGGCTTGGGGCCGAAAATGGTACCTCCGCCCTTATACAGGGGGTTGCGGATATTGCCCTTGCGGGATCCCCCGGTTCCTTTCTGCTTGTGCAGCTTGCGGGAAGACCCTTTCACCTCTTTGCGATTCTTCACCCGGTGGGTGCCCTGGCGGAGTCCGGCCAGGTAATGTTTTACCGCAAGCCAGATGGCATGATCGTTGGGTTCGATCCCAAAGATCCCATCGGGCAGCTCCACGCTTCTTCCCGTCTTCTTTCCCTCTATGCTGAGAATCTCCAGTTCCATATCAGTTCTGAATTATGACGATTGAACCGTTGTGGCCGGGGACCGATCCGCCGACCAGGATGTAATTCTTATCCGCGAAAACCCGGACGACCTTCAGCCCCCTCACTTTCACCCGCTCGGCGCCCATCCGGCCGGCCATCCGCATGCCCTTGAATACCCTGGAAGGGTAGGAAGAACCTCCCACAGATCCCGGTGCCCGGGAACGGTCATGCTGACCGTGGGTGGCTTCACCCACCCCGGAGAATCCATGGCGCTTGACCACGCCCTGAAACCCTTTTCCCTTGGAAGTGCCCACCACTTCAACGATTTCTCCTTCCTCGAAGATGTCGCAGGTGATTTGTTCCCCCAGGTTCTTTTCCAGTGAGGGATCAGAGATTTCCCGGATGAACCGTTTGGGGGAGGTGGAAGCTTTTGCGAAGTGTTGGCGGAGGGGGAGGGTGGTATGCTTTTCTTTCTTTTCGCCGAAGGCGATCTGGAGGGCATTGTAGCCGTCCTTTTCGGTGGTTTTCACCTGGGTGACCACACAGGGGCCGGCTTCGATGATCGTGCAGGCCGTCTGTCGGCCGTTCGGCTCAAAGATGCTGGTCATGCCGATCTTCTTTCCAATGATGCCTTTCATCTGGTGTTGTTTTTACCAAGAGCCTGAGGGTGTTCTTGCTATCCTCAGGATTGGATATGATCAGGGTTTCTTATGCCAGATCCAGGTCAGGCCTTGATCTCCACATCCACTCCGGAGGGGAGGTCAAGTTTTGATAAAGCGTCCACCGTCCTGGAAGAGGAGGTATAGATGTCCATCAGCCTTTTATGGGTGGCCAGCTGGAACTGTTCTCTTGCCTTTTTATTCACGTGCGGAGACCGCAGCACGGTGAATATTTTCCTTTCTGTCGGCAGCGGAATGGGACCGGTGACTACGGCTCCGGTGCTGCGAACGGTCTTGACAATCTTTTCGGCGGATTTATCGACGAGGTTGTGATCGTAAGACTTTAATTTTATTCTGATTCTCTGGGACATGTGCCTTGGATGACCTGAATTTGCGATGAGTTGATTTCCAATCCTTTAACTCCAACCGATCCGCCGCACAACCCTGCCCTGTATTTTTGGATTTGGGAGGGCAAAGGTAAGCGGATAAATTGACATTCCAAAGATTTGATACTCAAAATATCCACGCCCCCGGGCCCTTCCGGATCCGCTCAAATTCCCGCCCGGCCTGATTTCCGGGGATGCCGGGCGGAGCTCCATCCGGCAATTGTAGCATGGCTCCGGGCAAACAGTTAATTTCAGGGCCGGCCCGGAGACAAAATCTCCCCTGCCCTACCCGATGAGATTCAACCGATTTCTGCTACCCGCCCTGCTTGGTGCATTCCTTTGTCTGTCCCAATTGCCTGGTCAGGCCCAACGCAGGACCAATTTTGACCGGGACTGGAAATTCCTGAAAGGAGATCCCCCCGGGTCGGAACAGCCCGGATTCAACGATTCCGGCTGGCGGGGCCTGGACCTGCCCCATGACTGGAGCATCGAGGGGCCTTTTTCCCCGGATAACCCTGCCGGTTATTCGGGAGGCGCATTACCCGGAAGAATCGGCTGGTACCGGAAAGTTTTCAAATCCCGGGAATTCCCCGGGCAGCATACCTGGATTGAATTTGACGGGGTTTATATGAACAGCAAGGTCTGGATCAACGGCCATCTCCTGGGCAACCGGCCCTATGGATATAGCAGCTTCTGGTATGACCTGACTCCCTGGCTCCATTCCGGGTCTCCCAATGTCCTGGCGGTCCGGGTGGACAATTCCCTACAGCCCAATTCCAGATGGTACTCCGGATCGGGGATCTACCGCCACGTCTGGATGATCCGGACCGGATCGGTCCATGTGGACCAATGGGGTTCTTATGTCACCACCCCGGAGGTGGATCCCGGAAAGGCCCTGGTGCGGGCCACCCTCACCCTCTCCAACGACAGCAGCCGGTCCCTATCCCTGACCCTCGTGAACCGGATCCTGGACCCTTCCGGTAAGGAAGTAGCCAGCCGGCATCTCCGTTTCCAGGCTCCCGCCTCCGGAAAAGAAATTCTTTCGGACAGCATGGAGGTGACCCATCCCCGGCTCTGGAGCCCCTCGACTCCCGGGATATACACCCTGGAGAGTGAGATTTATTCCGGAAAAAGGCTCCTGGACCAATACCGAACCTCTTTCGGGATCCGGACATTCCGGTTTGACCCCTCTTTGGGGCTGATCCTGAACGGCAAACGCCTTAAAATCCTGGGAGTATGCGACCACCATGATCTGGGCTGCCTGGGTTCGGCCCTGAATGACCGGGCCCTCGAACGCCAGCTTCAGATTCTGAAAGCTGCCGGAGTCAATGCCATCCGCACCAGCCATAATCCCCCTGCCCCGGAGTTGCTGGACCTCTGCGACCGATTGGGTCTGGTGGTCATGGACGAAGCCTTCGACTGCTGGTACCTTCCCAAGGTCAAATACGATTACCATCTTTATTTCGGGCAATGGCATCAACGGGACCTTTCCGATATGGTGCTGCGGGACCGGAATCACCCCAGCATCATCCTGTGGAGCATCGGCAATGAGATTCCGGAGCAGGGAAGCAAGGACGGAGGGAAGATCGCCACCGAACTGGCCGGGATCGTCCATTCCCTGGATCCGACCCGGCCGGTGACCAGCGCCTGCAACGGGATCGTCAGCGCAGACCAGAACGGCTTCGCTGCCGCCCTGGACGTGGTTGGGATCAATTATTCCATAGGGCAGTACGACAAGCAAAAGGCCCGGTATCCGGACCGCAAATTCTTTGGCAGCGAAACCACTTCGGCTTTTGAAAGCCGGGGAGTCTATTTCATGCCTGCGGACTCCTACCACCTGAAATCTCCCACCCTGCAATCCTCCTCCTATGATAATTCCTGGGCCCCCTGGGGGTCCGGAGCACGGGATGGGTGGAGGGCGATCCGGGACCGGGATTTCATGGCGGGAATGTTCATCTGGACCGGATTCGATTATATCGGGGAGCCCACGCCCTATCAATACCCGGCCCATAGTTCCTACTTCGGATTCGTGGACCTCTGCGGATTTCCAAAGGACGCCTATTATTTCTATCAAAGCCAGTGGACCTCCAAACCCATGGTGCACCTGCTGCCCCACTGGAACTGGAATGAAGGCCAATCCGTGGATGTTTGGGCTTATACCAACTGTGACAGCGTGAGTCTTTATCTGAATGGAGCGGCGATTGGAACCCGGGCATTCGCTAATAAGGAGCAAATGAAGCTTTCCTGGAAGGTCGTTTTCCGGCCCGGCACCCTGGAGGCCAGGGGATGGAAAGGAGGGAAAGTCGTTGCAACCGCCACCGAGCGCACTGCATCCGCCCCTTCCGGGATCCGCCTGGACCCGGACCGGTCCATTCTCAGGGCCGATGGCACCGATCTTTCCTTTGTCACAGTCCGGGTCGAAGACGCCAAGGGCACCCTGAGCCCGGATGCCGATAACCTGGTGCATTTTTCCCTTACCGGGCCTGGAGCGATCGCAGGGGTGGATAACGGGGACCCAACCAGCCTGGAGCCCTACCAGGGAAATCAGCGGAAAGCCTTTCACGGGATGTGCCTGGTCGTGGTACGGACGACCCGCAAGGCAGGCCTGGTCACCCTCACCGCCACCGGGGACGGATTGAAAACAGCTCGGGTCACCCTGGCCTCCAGGTAAGTCACCAGGGGGAAATGCCGATAAAATCCCTCCTGCCGGAAATTGGCCTTCCAAAATAATCGTTCGAAGCCGGGGCCATCCCTGCGGGAAATGCAGCAGGGCAGCCCCCCGGGCAGCGGAGCGGCCGGGGGTGTGATCCCAGAAGCTCCGGGGGAAAGGTGCCGGAGTACTCTTTCGGAAAATGAACTTCTCTTCCGCTGAACCAGGTGGCGGCATCCACCCGGCCCATTTCCTGGTGGAAATCCCGGACCCAGTCCTCCAGGGAAAAAGGTTTCCCTTCCCAGCGGACCAGGCTGTCCGCCTTTCCCCAGCCCTGGTAATAATTGCAGGTGAACCAGGCCTTTCCCGTGTCCACCGGGAGGTCTCCGCCGACCAGGAGGGACCCTCCCCAGGAAAGAAACACATTGTCGCAGATCCGGACTCCGGAAAAGTGTGCACCCATCAGCAACAGGGCGGAGGCCCTCGACTGTTCCCGGGAAACCGGCCCGCACAGGATCAGGTTATGGCTGACCCGGCTTTGGGTAACCTGGAACAGGGAATCGGCGCTCCATAGGGTGATGCCCCCATAACCATTTTTCCTTCCGTCATCCAGGCTGATATTGTATCGTATCAGATTATCCCGAAAAGGAAGGACGGCCCCGTATTCGGCCAACAGATATCCTGCCCCGTCATTGCCATAAGAATAATTGTATTGGACCAGGCAGTCGGAGGATCCCCCGTCGATATCGAATCCTCCCCCGTCTTTCAGGGAAGAAGTATGGTTGTCATGGGAGATGCAATGGTCGATCCGGGCTCCATGGCAAAGCCAGACCCAGATTCCAACAGGGCCGCCCGCGTCGCAGGTATTATCCCTGCCGTTGTTCCAGGCCTCGCAATGGGTGATCACCACCTGGTCCACGCTCCCCAGGACGATTCCGTTGCCCGAATGGCGGGAGGTCTGTTCCCGGATGCCAGGGTTATCATGAACCCGGCATCCGGAAAGGTAAAAATCCCGGTGGACAAATCCGGCCTGGTAACCGGCGAAGGAAGCGATCCCGGCTTCACCATTCCCGCTGGCCTCACACCCCAGGATTCGAACGTGGCGGAACCCTCTCACCGCTGCCGATGCGGGAGTCCAGAAAACGAACCCGAAGTTCCGAAAACCATGAGCCATGCAATGGACGATCCTCAGATTCGAAATCTCCCGGAGGGAATCATCGCTGTAACAATCCAGCCCCGAACCCCGGTTGGTTGCAATGCCGCTGCCTTCCAGTATCAGATCCCGGACCACCAGCCCCGGGGCATTATGTGCAAATATGGCATCCCCATCCCCTCCGTTAATGATTGCCCTGCCATTTCCATAACTGCCGAGGACCAGCGAATGCTCCGGCCGGTTTGGAATGAACGGCCCCACCTTAAGGGTCCCGGAAAACCGATCCCCGCCCCGGAATAAAATGGTGTCCCCGGGACCAAAAGAGGTAACCTCCAGTCGGGATATGGTTTTCCAGGGATGGGCCCGGGAGCTTCCGCTGGCACGGTCATTCCCTGAATTGCTCAGGTACCAGGTATGAGCCAGGCAATCCCGGGGCAACAGGACCGGAATCTCCAACAAAAAAAGGAGTACCCATGAAGTTCTGCCCATGGTGCAAAATAAAAAACCCCGGGCGATTCCCCAGGGGTTTTCCAATTCCTGTTCTTAAAGGTGGGTTCAGGTAGCGTGCACTTTCCCTCTCACCTTGGCAATAACCTCTTCGGCGATATTGGCTGGTGCCGGGGAATAATGGGAGAATTCCATGATGGAAGTGGCCCTTCCTGAGCTCAGACTTCTGAGCTGGGTGACATAGCCGAACATTTCACTTAAGGGGACCTTGGCCCGGATAACCTGGGCCCCACCTTTGGAGTCCATTCCTTCCAGGATGCCCCTGCGGCGGTTGAGATCCCCGGTGACATCCCCCATGTACTGGTCCGGGGTCACCACCTCCACCTTCATGATTGGTTCCAGCAGGACCGGTCCGGCTTTGCGGGCCGATTCGCGGAACCCGCCCTTGGCGGCCAGTTCAAAGGACATGGAATCGGAGTCAACCGCATGGAAGGACCCGTCGAATACCCGGACCTTCATATTGTTCACCGGATAATTGGCGAGCACTCCGTTGACCATGGATTGCAGGAACCCTTTCTGGATGGCAGGAATGAATTCCTTGGGGATGGAGCCTCCGAAAATGTCATTGACGAACTGGAAATGCTCCTCTTCGTTCTCCTTCAGCCATTCCTTATCGGCGGGGCCGATTTCAAACTGGATATCCGCGTACTTTCCACGTCCCCCGGTCTGTTTCTTGAGGACCTCCCGGTGTTCAATGGTTTTGGAAAAAGCTTCTTTATAAGCAACCTGGGGCGCGCCCTGGTTGATCTCTACCTTGAACTCCCTTTTCATCCGGTCCACGATGATTTCCAGGTGGAGCTCACCCATGCCACTCAGAATGGTCTGGCCGGTCTCTTCATCGGTCTTCACCTTGAGGGTGGGATCTTCCTCCACCAGCTTGGCGATTGCAATGGACATCTTGTCCACATCCGCCTGGGTCTTGGGTTCAATGGCGATGGAAATCACCGGTTCCGGGAAATTGATGGATTCCAGGATGATGGGATGGTCTTCGGTGCACAGGGTATCCCCTGTTTTGATGTCCTTGAATCCCACTGCGGCTCCAATGTCCCCTGCCTCGATGAAATCAATGGGGTTCTGTTTATTGGCATGCATTTGCATGATCCGGGAGATCCGCTCATTGCGGCCGGTGCGGGTATTGAGCACATAGGACCCGGCATCCAGGTGACCGGAATAAACCCGGAAAAAGGCCAGCCTTCCCACAAATGGATC
Organism: Chitinophagaceae bacterium; assembly: GCA_035531415.1. Classification (GTDB taxonomy): domain Bacteria; phylum Bacteroidota; class Bacteroidia; order Chitinophagales; family Chitinophagaceae; genus JANWKA01. The sequence goes on along the minus strand of DATKSX010000294.1, from coordinate 2,063 downwards.
GGTCATGATCTTGAAAGCCAAAGCCGCGAAGGGTTCCCGGGCATCCGGTTTCCGTTCCACTTCCTGGAGGGTATCGGGATTGGTACCCTTCACCGCCGCAATATCCAGCGGAGAGGGCAGGTAGCGGGCCACCGCGTCCAGCATGGTCTGCACCCCCTTATTCTTGAAAGAAGAGCCGCAGATCATGGGGATGATGGAAATATCAATGGTGGCCTTGCGGATGGCTTCATGGATCTCATCTTCAGTGATGGAAGCCGGGTTCTCGAAGAATTTTTCCAGGAGCTGGTCATCATATTCCGCCACGGCTTCGATCAGATGCTGCCGCCATTCGACGGCTTCAGCGGCCATATCTTCCGGAACGGGGATTTCCTTGTAAGTAGCTCCCATGGTATCTTCATCCCAAATGATCCCTTTCATCTGGATCAGGTCCACCACTCCCAGGAAATGTTCCTCGGCCCCGATCGGGAGCTGGAGGGGCACCGCCTTGGCACCCAGCATTTCCCGGACCTGTTTCACCACATTGAGAAAATCGGCACCTGCACGGTCCATTTTATTGACAAACCCGATTCGGGGAACCTGGTACCGGTTGGCCTGACGCCAAACCGTCTCCGACTGGGGTTCCACTCCGGAAACGGCGCAGAACAGGGCCACCAGGCCATCAAGGACCCGGAGAGAACGCTCCACTTCCACAGTGAAATCCACGTGGCCCGGAGTGTCGATGATATTGAATTTGTATTGCCTGCTCTCCGGAAGGGTTTTTCCCTGGTAGGTCGGAAATTTCCAGAAACAGGTCGTGGCGGCGGAAGTGATGGTGATCCCCCGCTCTTTTTCCTGCTCCATCCAGTCCATGGTGGCGGCACCTTCGTGCACCTCCCCGATCTTATGGGAAACACCGGTATAATAAAGGATTCTTTCCGTCGTGGTTGTTTTGCCCGCATCGATATGGGCAGCAATTCCAAAATTCCTTTGATATTTTAAGTCTGACATGGTAATTTTTCTCCTTATTCGGTATTATGACGATTGTAAATCCGGGTTGGCCAATTCCCACCGGTCAGGTCAAAATGCATGAAAAGTTCTAAAAGCGGTTGGGATCAGATCCTGAAATGGGAAAATGCCTTATTGGCCTCTGCCATGCGGTGGGTATCCTCCTTCTTTTTGAAAGCGGCTCCCTCCCCCTTGCTGGCTGCTACAATTTCCCCGGCCAGTTTCTCGGCCATGCTTCGGCCGTTCCGTTCTCCGGCATATTTCACCAGCCATTTCATGCTCAGGGAAACTTTCCGGTCCGACCGCACTTCCGCGGGGATCTGAAAGGTTGCCCCGCCAATCCTGCGGCTCCTCACTTCAACGGACGGAGTGACATTGGCAAGCGCCTTTTTCCAGGTCTCGTACCCATTTTCATTGGTCATTTGGGAAACCTTGTCCACAGCATCATAAAAAATGCGGTAAGCCACGCTCTTCTTTCCCTCTTCCATGATATTGTTCACGAAACGGGTGACCAGCCGGTCATTAAATTTTGGATCGGGTGCTAACGGGAGTTTTCGGGCAGGCTGTTTTCTCATAATGCGACGTCTTTAAACAGTAGGGCTTCCCCCTTATTTTTTGGCGGTTTGCTTTTCGCGTTTGGTGCCGTACTTGGATCGGCTTTTCTTCCGGTCTTTCACCCCCGCAGTGTCCAGGGACCCCCTCACGATATGGTACCTCACCCCGGGCAGGTCCTTGACCCTGCCACCCCGAATAAGCACGATGGAGTGCTCCTGGAGGTTATGGCCTTCACCGGGAATATAGGCGATCACCTCCACCTTGTTGGTCAGCCTCACTTTCGCCACCTTGCGGAGGGCGGAATTGGGTTTTTTCGGGGTGGTCGTATACACCCTGGTGCAAACTCCCCGGCGTTGCGGGCAATGGTCAAGTGCTCTTGATTTGGACTTGGCGCGGATGATCTCCCTCCCTTTTCTGACTAACTGCTGGATGGTAGGCATTCTTCTATTTTTCTTTGATTTTTAGCGGTTTATAAGGTCTTTAATGCCCTGCATCCCATGGTGGATTTGGGAGGGCAAAGGTAG
>DATKSX010000293.1:0-7089 GCA_035531415.1 Chitinophagaceae bacterium | reverse complement strand
AGGCTGCTCCCATGCCTTTCACTGCCTGGACAAACTGGTAATAGGCCTCTGGATTATAGGGATTGCCAAAATTGAGGCAATTGGTGATGGCGACCGGTTCGGCTCCCGCACTGATGATATTGCGGGCGGCCTCAGCCACCGCGATCTGGGCTCCCTGGAACGGATCGGCCCAGACATATCGTCCGTTGCAATCGGTGGTCAGGGCGATGGCCCTCCCGGTCTCCTTCACCAGGATGACGGAGGCATCCGAAGGAGCATTGGTGCTGGCGTTGGCGGTGCCGACCATGCTGTCGTACTGCTGGCAGATCCACCTCCTGGAAGCGAGGTTGGGAAGACGGGTCAGCCTGCGGGCCGCGCCCAGCAGGTCCGTTTCTTCCGGTACATCTTCCAGCCGAAAGGCTTCGCAGCGGGAGCAGTTTGCTGGCCGGGTGAACGTTCTTTGGTAAACCGGAGCGCCTCCTCCGAGCACCAGGCTTTCGGCGGGAACATCGGCCTGGAGTGCACCGCCGAGGAAGAATTTCAGGCGGCCATCCCCGGTCACTTCCCCAATGGAGACGCAATGGAGATCCCATTTCTCAAAGATCCGGAGCACTTCCTCCTCCCTGCCCTTGCGCACCACGATCAGCATCCTTTCCTGGCTTTCACTGAGCAGTATTTCCCAGGCTTTCATATGCGGCTGGCGGGTGGGCACCTGGTCCAGATCGATCCGCATCCCATGGCCTCCCTTGGCGCTCATTTCCGCGGTGGAGCAAATGATCCCCGCCGCTCCCATGTCCTGCATTCCGATGAGGGCACCGCCCGGAACGATCTCCAGGCATGCCTCCAGCAATTTTTTTTCCTGGAAGGGATCCCCCACCTGCACGGCGGGCAGGTCCTCGGCACTGTTTTCGGTGAGGTCGGCCGAGGCAAATGATGCTCCTCCGATACCGTCTTTGCCGGTGTCGGAACCCACAATGAAGACCGGATTTCCCACTCCGCGGGCTACGGCAGATACCGTTTGGGAAGCCCGGACAATCCCTGCGCTGAGCGCATTGACCAGCGGATTGGTGGCATAGCAGGATTCAAAATATACTTCCCCCCCAACGGTTGGCACTCCGAAGCAATTTCCATAATGCCCGATCCCCGCCACCACACCGGCCAGCAGGTCCCGGGTCCTGGGCTGGTCCAGGGTCCCAAACCGGAGGGAGTTCAATGCAGCTACAGGCCGGGCCCCCATGGTGAAAATGTCCCGGTGGATCCCACCTACTCCCGTCGCGGCCCCCTGGAAGGGTTCCAGGGCAGAAGGATGGTTATGGGACTCGATCTTGAACACGCACCCGTAGCCGTCCCCGATATCCACCATGCCGGCGTTTTCCTCCCCCGCCTTCACCAGCAGCAACTCCCCATCCCGGGGCAGGGTCTTGAGCCAGAGGATGGAGTTTTTGTAGCAGCAATGCTCGCTCCACATGACCGAATAGAGGGCCAGCTCCGTAAAGTTGGGCTGGCGTCCGAGGACCTGGATGATTCCATCCAGTTCTTCTCCGGTAAGTCCAAGTTTTTGGGCCTGCTGCCTGGTGGGATCCATGGAAATCGGGGTTGGAAAGAGGCCCAAAAGTAAGGAAAACTGCGCTGCGGTTTTTTGAGCCTATTTTAGCTGGAAAATACCCCTTGAATTCCCTGCTGTTTGCAGCATTTTTTCTGCTTTCCCTTTGGCTCGTGCCCCGGTCCCGCTTCGTACGGGAGTCCGGCCTCCCCCTGTGGGCGACCCGGCTGCTGCTGCTGGCCAAGCTCCTGGCGGGAACCGGGATTGCCTGGTATGTGATGGAGTTCGTGCCCCAATCCGACAGTTATTCCTATTTCCAGGAATCGATGGCGGCGTTCCATGCCCTGGTCCATCATCCCGTCCGCTATATCCTCCATATCCCGGATTATTTTCCCCGCTACGGCCTGGATTTCGGATCCCCCCTCGGAGGCGCCCATGATTTCTGGGGCTTCAGCTCCCATCAGGTCATCCTGAAGTTCATGACCCTTTTGGACCTTTTTACAGGGGGCGGATTCCTGGGCAATGTGGTCCTTTTCAATACCCTGGTTTTCTTTGGCCTGACCGCCCTGTACCGCTTCTACCGGGAACAGCTGAACCTGCCTCCCCTGGCGGGGGTTGCCGCCGCCTTCGCCATTCCCTCCCTGCTGATTTGGGCCAGTACCTTCGATAAGGACGGCCTGCTCCTCACCCTGATGGGCCTGCTGCTCTGGCAATTCGGGAGGGTCCTTCAAAATAAAGCCCGCCCCGGGGCTTGGACCACCATCCTGATCTGCCTGGTGCTGACCGGCCTGCTGCGGGATTATATCCTGGTGCTCCTGTTGCCGGCCCTGCTTTCCTGGGCCCTGGGCCGGCGGTTGCGATTTCTTCCGGCAGCAGGAATTTTTGCAGCCATATATATTTTGTGCGCCCTGGCATTTTTCAACCTGGGAAAGATCACCCCTGCCTTCGATCTGCCTCTGCAAACTGCCCGGAGGCAGGCCCAGTTTAAGTCCCTTCAGGGTGGGTCCAGGCTCCCCCTTCCCGCGCTCCAGCCCAGTTTCAGCGGATTCCTGCGCCTGGCCCCGCTGGCCCTGGACCATGCCCTGCTCCAACCCGATCCCTGGCAACTGCGCAAGGGGATTTATTTTGCGGTACTGCTTGAAAATCTGCTTCTGCTCCTGCTGTTCTCCCTGATGCTGATATTCCCCGATAGGTCCAGGCCGCCTCCCGCCCTCTTATTCCTGCTATTTTTAGGCGTATCCCTGCTGATGGTTATCGGTTATACCATCCCTTTCCTCGGGGCGATCAGCCGGTACCGGATCCTGGCCCTTTCCCTCCTGGTCGCGGCAATTGCCTCCCGGACGGATTGGAAAATGGTCCGAAAAAAGATCCTGGGGTAATCATATTACAAAAACATATATACTATATATCCCAGGAAGTTATCCACTGATTGAGCACAATTTTTTTAAATTTTATCTGATTGGGCCGGTTATATCCTTAATTTTTAGGATAGGACCCCTTCAAAATTTGCTTTATTGCGTCCAGTCCGTTTTCTTTGCAAAAAATTCCATCCATGCAATCCATTCGTTTTTCGGCCCTAGACGGCCTTGCCCTGGCGACAAAACCCAAATCGGACAAGGTCGATAAAAAAATCACCGAATTGTTCTCCAGCCATGTGTTTTCAGGCAGGGTGATGCGGGAGCACCTGAGTGACGAAGCTTTTAAAAGCCTGCAGACCTCCATTAAGGCCGGCACCAAGATCGAACGCAAAATGGCGGACCAGATCGCCACCGGTATGAAGGAATGGGCGATGAAAAAGGGGGTGACCCATTTCACCCACTGGTTCCAGCCCCTGACGGGTGCAACGGCCGAAAAACACGATACCTTTTTCACGATCAAGAGCGACGGCACCGCGCTGGAAATATTCGACGGAGATGCCCTGGTGCAGCAGGAACCGGACGCTTCCAGCTTTCCCAGCGGCGGGCTGAGGGCGACTTTCGAGGCCAGGGGATACACTGCCTGGGATCCTTCATCTCCGGCCTTCATCATGGACATGGGCGTGGGCAGGACCCTTTGCATCCCGACCATCTTCGTATCCTACAACGGCGAATCCCTGGACTACAAGGCCCCCCTGCTCAAAGCAGTCTCCGCCCTGGACAAGGCGGCCGTGGAAGTCTGCAATTATTTCGACAAGAATGTGACCAAGGTGATCTCAACCCTGGGCTGGGAACAGGAATATTTCGTGATCGACGAATCTCTTTCCAACGCGCGTCCGGACCTGATCATGTGCGGAAGAACGGTGGTGGGACATGCCCCTGCCAAGGGACAGCAGCTGGAGGATCATTATTTCGGGTCCATCCCGGAAAGGGTCTACGCCTTCATGCGGGACTATGAGGACGAGGCTTACAAACTCGGGATCCCCCTCCGTACCAGGCATAATGAAGTGGCTCCTGCCCAGTTCGAATGTGCCCCGGTCTTCGAAGAAGTGAACCTCGCCGTGGACCATAACCTGCTGCTCATGGATCTGATGACCAAGATCGCCAAACGGCACCGGCTGCGGGTCCTTTTCCATGAAAAGCCCTTTGCCGGCATCAACGGCTCCGGAAAGCATAACAACTGGAGCATGGCCACGGACACGGGGGTAAACCTCCTGGCGCCGGGAAAAACCCCGAAGACCAACCTGATGTTCCTGACCTTTTTCATTAACACCATCAAGGCGGTCCACGATTACAGCGACCTGCTCCGGGCCAGCATCGCCTCCCCGGGCAATGATTTCAGGCTGGGAGCCAATGAAGCTCCCCCCGCCATCATTTCCATCTTCACGGGGAAATACCTGGCCAACGTATTGAACGAAATTGAAAACCGGGTGGACCACAAGTTCGATGAACAGGATGAAGCCATCCTGAAGCTGGACCTCCACCGCCATATCCCCGAGCTCCTGCTGGACAACACGGACCGCAACCGGACCTCTCCCTTTGCGTTCACCGGAAACAAATTCGAATTCAGGGCCGTGGGATCCTCCGCCAACTGCGCTTCCGCCATGACGACCCTGGACAGCATCGTGGCCAAAACCCTGGTGCAGTTTAAAAAAGACGTGGACGCCCTGATCGACAAGGGTGAAAAGAAGGAGATTGCCATCCTCCAGATACTGCGCAAATACACCGTGGAATCCAAGAACATCCTGTTCGAGGGCAATAATTACAGCGAGGAATGGGCCAAGGAAGCCGCCAAAAGACAGCTGCCCAATGTGAAGACCACCCCGCTGGCCCTGGATGTGCTGGGCTCCAAAAAGGCCAAAGCCGTTTTCGTGGAAGGGGGCATTTTCACCGAAAAAGAACTGGAAGCCCGCCATGAGATCCTGCTGGAGGATTACATCAAGAAGGTCCAGATCGAAGCCCGGGTGATCGGAGACCTCTGTACCAACACGGTTCTGCCTGCGGCCATCCACTATCTTAATGACCTGACCCAGAATATCGCCGGACTGAAAGCACTTGGCCTTTCCGAAGCATCCTATGCCACCCAGAAAAACATCGCGACCAAGATCTCCGAGCATATCAATACCATCGGAAAGAATGTGGAAGCCATGATCGGGGAAAGGAAAGTTGCCAATAAGATCGAAAATACCAGGGACCGCGCCCTCGCCTACTGCGACAAGGTCAGGCCCTTTTTCGAAACGATCCGCTACCATGCCGATAAACTGGAATTCCTGGTAGAAGACCGCAGCTGGACCCTTCCCAAATACCGCGAGCTGCTGTTTTTACGGTAATCCCGGGGGCCCCATCCAACCCCCTTACCGGAAAATAAATGAGCCCGGACCATGAACCATCAAGGCCCGGGCCTTTATCCTATTGAACCGGAGCCAGAACGGGACCAAAGTCGAAATCCTTTTTTGAAGAAACCAGGGCAGGTCTTCAATCCGCAGATAGCCATAACCTAAGAAGCCTCCAATCTTTCGACATGAGGTTTCCTCTCCCCTGCAGCCGGAGCAAGACAAATCCCGGATGGTTTGGTGGATTTAAGGGCTTTAATAAACAGCTTAAATAAAAGGTAGAGGAAGTCTACAGGCGCATTCGTTCGAAATCCATGACATCGAACATCGGATTTCGAAATTTTTAGCCCAAGTCCGCTAATTACAACCCTTTTACGATCGCCAGCGACTTTTCAACATGGTCGGCTGGTGAAATGTGATCGGTTTGCGATGAAAAGACGGCCACAATTTTACCTTCTTTATCGACCACAAAAGTGGTTCGCGGGATAAACCCGTGTGTAAGGTCCATGCCGCGTATGTCTTTGATTCCGGACCCTGGAGGTGAAATGGCTAGGCCGTAGGTTGCTGCAATTTTGCCTCCGGGGTCTGAGGCGACGGGGAATTTGCCTGCACAGAAATTCGGATCGGAAGAAAACGAATTCAGCCGCTGAATATCGTCTGCGGATACCCCTATAATGGTAGCTCCCACCGCTATAAATTTATCCTTAAGTTCGGCAAAGGTATGTGCTTCCAGATCACAGCCCCCGGTATAGGCAGAAGGATAGAAATAGACCACAACAGGTCCTTTAGCAAGGGCTTTTTTTAATGAAAAATGAAATTCGCTGCCGGCCAGGCTGGCAGGGGCGGTAAATAAAGGCGCTGGATCTCCTTTTGACAACATCCGAGATTGGGCAAAGCCAGACTGGGTTATCAGGAGTGAAAAGCCGAAAATTAAAAAAGACATGCAAAAATATTTCTTGAACATGGCGGAAGGTTTTGACTTATTATGTCGACGTCATCAAATTTACAATAGTTTGTAGAGAATCAATTCAAATGTCATTAAAATTTTACCGCGCCACCCCGCCGGACAACTGCTGGCGCCAAATGCTTTTGCCGGATTTGGCCGGGCTTTTAACTGAAAGAAGAAAAGGATATTCCCAGGTGGATTAAAATCAACATAACCCGTGAGAAAACAATTTTATTCCCTTCATTCCAAAGAATCGACCTCCGTTTTTCTTAGTTTTCTATCCAGTTTTTTCCTTTCTAAATCAGCCCCTAAAAAATATCCTGAAAGGGCACCTATGGCAGTACCCACTCCGCTATACAAAACTGTTAAATAAGATTCATCGGGCAGCCAATGCATATACATTCCCAAATAAGACGCCAAAAACATAGCCAGAATGGTGAAAAAGGGAAGCAAAAGCACCTTCGATATCTTCAGGTTATTTGTTATCATTATCGGCAAATATTTAATCGCCTGTATTCCATACTGAATTCGCCACACCCTATTCAAATTAACCCGGCCCCAGCCAGGGCAAGGGGGTCCGGTTACCAGGGTCCAAACGGACCCTGCCGCAGGAATCCCAATGGTTTCACAATAATTATCCGCATCAGGAACCCTGCTTTTCGGGCATCTTGAAATGGTCCAGGAAACCGGTGTTGAAATTTCCTTTCCTGAATTGTTCATCCCGCATGAGCTGCTGGTGGAAGGGAATGGTGGTGCTGATCCCTTCAATGACGAACTCGCTGAGGGCCCGGTCCATGGTATGGATGGCTTCCTCCCGGGTTTGGGCCACGGCGATGATCTTGGCCACCAGGGAATCATAATAAGGCGGGACCA
>DATKSX010000292.1:0-6923 GCA_035531415.1 Chitinophagaceae bacterium | reverse complement strand
CTTCCGGACCATTGAATATATAGCCTGCATAATAATAACCCAGGGAGGTATAGGGCTCGCATAAGCCGCTATCCAGCCGGATGGCCTCGTCGGCGGCCTCCTTGGCCATCGGCATGACCTCAACGGGAGCCTTCTGGCTATAATAGCCCAGCAAAAGACATACATTGGCGTATTCCGAATAGGCCAGGGCAAATTCAGGGTCTAACTCAATCGCCTCCTTCAGGTACCGCTGCGCTAATATGAGGGAACTGCCCCTCCGGTTCAGATGGAACCGGCCTTTCAGGTATAATTCATAGGCTTCGGGGTTTTGGGTATGGACTTTGGCAAGGATGTCCCTTTCCCTTCCAAGCAGGGTGATCTTCAGCTTTTCGGTAATGGCGAGCGCGATGTCTTCCTGGATGGCGAAAATATCATCCATGTTGCGGTCATACCGTTCCGACCAAAGATTAAACCCGTCCTCCACATTGATGAGCTGGGCGGTTACCCTAAGGCGGTTCCCTTGCTTGCGTACGCTTCCTTCCAGCACCGTACTCACCCCCAGTTTTTCCCCAACTCCCCTAAGATCATGATTCTTCCCCTTGAATTGAAAGCAGGAAGATCTGCCGGCCACTTTGAGGTCTTTCAAATGGGAAAGAGAATTGAGGATTTCTTCCGAGATCCCGTCACTGAAAAATTCCTGTTCCGGATCGATGCTCATATTCACAAACGGGAGAACCGCGATGCTTTTCTGGGGGATTGATCTGAGGATGGCGCTCCTGGATGGCCCCGGATCGTCCCGGACCGAATCGACCCCGATGACGATCTCATAAATATTGACGGGGTCTTTTACGTTTTTCAGGACCTCCTGGCGGACGAACCGGGAGGCAATGCCATTCTTGTTGGCAATATTGCTGTATACTGACTCGGACACCCAGATCCCTCCAACCGGAGCGATGGATTGAAGCCGGGCTGCAATGTTCACCCCGTCGCCAAACACATCATTATTTTCAAAGACTACCTCTCCCAGATGGATTCCGATGCGAAGGTGCAGTCCAACAATGTCCTGGCTGGCCTGGTGGATCATTCCCGCGCACCATACGGCATCGGTAACGGTGGTAAAGCTGGCCAGGATGCCGTCCCCGATCTCCTTGATCCATTTTCCGCCATATTGTTCAATCAGGGGCCGCTGAATTTTCCGGTTAGCGGCCAGAAGATCAATAGCTTTCCTTTCATCTTCTCCCATCAAGGCGGTGTAACCGGCGATATCGGTAAACATGATTGCGGCCAATTGACGGGAGGTCGGCATTCAGATAAAGAGGTTAATTCGGGTAAGTTAATCAATAAGTTAATCAAATCAAGAGGATCAACCCCCGGTATGGGATTTCCGCAGGCAGGTTGGAGGATCAGCGGGCGGATCCCCTGATTCCCCTTACGGAAGGCCACCATCCTACCCACAGGTTTCAACCCGGCCGGGATCGGAGGATTTCTGCCAGGGTAGGAACCAGTGCTCTGGCCCAAAACCCATTCTGGCGGCCGGAGGGATGCAATCCGTCCGGCGCAACCAGGGAGGAATCACCCACCATCCTGCGACTCAGGGGGGTGATATTCACCCACCGGGTTCCATACCGCACGGAAATGGACCGGTTCACCCGGTTGAAGGAATCGATGGAAGCAGCAATCTGAACCGGATCCCGGGAAGGATCATTCCGGGCAAACGGGGTCACTGCCCAATCGGGGATGGAAACCACGATTACGCAGTCCGCCCTACCCCGGGCAAATGCAATTGCTTGGGTTAAGATCCTTTCAAAATTTTCTGCATAAGCCCCAATAGGGTACCCCCCGTACTGGTCGTTGACCCCGATGAGCAAAACAACGGCATCAAAATCCGGCCCCGGGTCTGCTCCCGCGATTCCCTGGAGCAGGTCCGCGCTGGTCCAACCCGGGACCGCGAGGACCACGGGTGCTGCTAAAAGGAACCCCCTTTCTCCCAGCAGGGCGACTGCCTGGTCGATGCAACTTTCGCCCGGTGGGGCACCCGTCCCCGCCATATAACTGTCGCCTATAGCCAGGACCCGCAGGGGCCCCTCCCCGGATTTTCCCGAATCCCCAGCATGGATCATTATGGATCTACCTTTCCGCGATGATAGGGAAAAGGAACCGGTTTTCAGCGCAGGGACCGCCCCATCCCCCGGGGGATTAAAAGAAAGGTTCTAAATTCGCGGACCTTGAAAAAAGATAACCCTTCGGTGGCGGACCAGAAAGAACCCGCAATGGTACGGATGGAATCCGGGATCCTCCGTGTCCCGGATCAACCGGTCATTCCCTTTATCGAGGGAGACGGCATCGGTCCGGATATCTGGAGGGCTGCCCGAAGGGTCCTGGACCGTGCCGTCGAAAAAGCCTATAACGGTTCCCGCAAAATTCACTGGAAAGAAATCCTTGCCGGGCAAAAAGCCTTTAATTTGTCCGGAGCATGGCTCCCGGACGCCACCATCAAGGTGCTCAAAGATCACCTGATCTCCCTCAAAGGGCCTCTGACCACCCCGGTAGGGGGCGGAATCCGATCCCTGAACGTAACCCTTCGTCTGGAATTGGACCTTTATGCCTGCATCCGGCCCGTCCGCTGGTTTGAAGGGGTACCCTCCCCCCTGACCCGGCCCCGGGAGGTGGACATGGTCATTTTCCGGGAGAATACCGAGGATATTTACACCGGAATCGAATGGATGACCGGAACGCCGCAATGCACCAAACTGCTGCAATTCCTCCGGGGGGAAATGGGAGTCACCGCCATACGTTTCCCGGAAAGTTCCTCCCTGGCCGTTAAACCGGTTTCCCGGGAGGGATCTCAAAGGCTGGTCCGTTCCGCAATCCGGTATGCCCTTTCCCACAATCGACATTCCCTGACCCTGGTGCACAAAGGAAATATCCTCAAGTTCACCGAGGGGGCTTTCCGCAACTGGGGATATGAGCTGGCAGCCAGCGAGTTTGGAGCCCAGACTTATTGCTGGCCCCAATGGGAACAGACCCTGGTGGAAAAAGGAAGGGAGGAAGCGGACCGGGAAATGCAAAGGGCGATCGCCGGGGGAAAATTGATTATCAAGGACCTCATCGCGGATAATTTTTTCCAGCAGATTCTGCTTTCCCCCGCCGATTATTCGGTGATCGCAACCATGAACCTGAATGGAGATTATATTTCGGACTGCCTGGCAGCCGCGGTGGGAGGGATCGGAATTGCCCCAGGGGCTAACGTGAATGATGAGACCGGCCACGCCCTCTTCGAGGCGACCCATGGTACGGCTCCTCAACTGGCGGGCCAGGACAGCGCCAACCCCTCCTCCCTCATCCTAAGCGGGGAGATGATGCTCCGCTATTTGGGATGGTGGGAGGCCGCCGAACTGGTGGAGGTGGGTATCCGTTCTGCCCTCCAACGGAAAATGTTCACCATCGATTTTTACCGGCAGGTGCAGGGAGCCTCCCTGGTGAGCTGCAGCGGATTCGCATCAACTGTCCTGGAGGGAATGGGAAACACATGAAGAACTATATTTGACCGATGAATAAGATCAAAGTAAAAAATCCCGTCGTTGAAATGGACGGGGATGAAATGACCAGGGTGATCTGGAAATCCATCAAGGAAAAGCTGATCCATCCCTATCTGGACCTGGATATTCATTACTTCGACCTGGGCCTGGAAAACCGGGACGCAACAGGCGACCAGGTAACCGTGGATGCCGCCCATGCGATCGCGGATTGCGGGGTTGGCATTAAATGCGCCACCATCACTCCGGATGAGGCCAGGGTGAAGGAGTTCGGCCTCAAACAGATGTGGAAATCCCCTAATGGGACCATCCGCAATATTCTGGACGGTACCGTGTTCCGGGAGCCAATCGTGATCTCCAACATTCCCAGGCTGGTACCCAACTGGACTGCGCCGATCTGCATCGGAAGACACGCTTTCGGGGATCAGTACCGCGCCACCGATTTCCTGACCCCGGGAAAGGGGAAGCTCACCATACGCTTTGAGGGAGAGGATGGGAAATTGATCGAGCACGAAGTGTACGAATTTAAGGGAAGCGGCGTGGCACTGGCCATGTTCAATACAGACGATTCCATCCGGGGATTCGCCAAGGCCTGCTTCAATCAGGCCCTGCTGAAAAAATGGCCCCTGTACCTTTCCACCAAGAATACCATCCTGAAGAAATATGATGGCAGGTTCAAGGATATCTTTCAGGAAATCTTTGAACAGGAGTTCAAAGAACGGTTCCTGCAGGAGGATCTGACCTATGAACACCGGCTGATCGATGACATGGTGGCCAGCTGCCTCAAATGGCACGGGAATTTCGTATGGGCCTGCAAGAATTATGACGGGGATGTCCAAAGCGACACCGTTGCCCAGGGTTTCGGCTCCCTGGGTCTAATGACCTCGGCCCTGACCACTCCGGACGGGAAGGTCATGGAAGCCGAAGCGGCCCATGGGACGGTTACCCGCCATTACCGGGAATACCAGGCTGGAAGGCCCACTTCAACCAATCCCATCGCTTCCATTTTTGCCTGGACCCGGGGCCTGCAGTTCCGAAGCCTTCTGGATAACCAGCCGGAGCTGGAAGGATTCTGCCAGACCCTGGAACAGGTTTGCATTGAAACCGTGGAAAACGGTCAAATGACCAAGGATCTGGCGGTTTGCATCCATGGCAACAAGGTGAAACCCGGTAAAGATTATTTATACACCGATGCGTTCCTCGACATGCTGGATTCCAACCTGAAATCCCGCCTTTCTTCCTGATAAAGATGTTTTGAACCAAGCAGGGGTCCGGATTAGAGCAACTAATGGCGTTGCCGCCCTTTTTGATAAATCCCGCTCCCATTGCGGGCTGGAATCCGGAAAATCCCGATTTCATAAATAATAATCCTGCAAACAAAAGTGATTTTTTGTTTCCTGTTGCATTTTTGTTCTGGGAAGGAAAATGAGGATAGACCGGATCATCGGATCACCAAAAATTGCCCCAAAACCTTTGCACGGCGCAGTTTTAAAATGATGATCCGGCCACAGGGGACATCATTGATCACAACCCAGGGGATTACCAGAACCTGGATGATTGATTGTTGTGGCCGCACTGGAAAAGGAGGGTGCCCCAACTATTGCTGCACCCTTCTTTTTTTGTATTGCTATAGGTTTTTATGGACGATCGATCCCTGTTTTGATCCCTCTAATGGGGAATCTTTATCCTGGGTGATCACCAGAAAATCCACCGGGGCATCCTTCAGAACGAATTGGAGGTCATATTTCACCAGGGCCTTGTTGACCGACCCCATATCACTCAGTCTCGCATCGAGATTTAAATCTACTTTTTTCAGGTAATCCGCTGAATCAACCAGGGGGTATTTGGAGTTCTGCATATATATCACCCTCAGGTATTCATATAATACCATAAGATATTCATTGCGGATATGGGCCCCTTCAGCCTCATTGAAAAAGGAGGCCGGTTCTCCTCCCTTGGAAGCGATTTTATCCACCTTGGAGGTCCTGACAAGGACCCAGGCCCTGGTCATCCTCTTTTCAACCTTTACAGATGCGTGAAACCTGGCTCTAATGAAATTCCGGATCTCACTATGGAGGATATCGAAAAATTGGCCCTCCATATAGAGGGGGACGATCAGTTCAAAACAAAACTCATGATCCTGGGCCCATTCGGCATTTTGCTCCCCCGTCAGACCAGTCGTAAAATCCGAGCTGTCCTGAACATTCAAAATGGTAGTACATTTTTGGAATTCCAAACCTCCGGCGGAAAAACCCCAGTTGATCAGGTCCAGAGGTGAAACGTTAAGGCACCTGATTTTTAAGCCCTTTATACTATCCTTTGGATCAAAATGCATTTGGGCGTTAATTCCCGGCATGAATCCCGTGATCACCGAGTGATAAATCAGGTCGTTGCATTGCCCTCCGTTGCCATTGACCAGGAACGGCAAACTGTCCCTCACTTTAATCGAAATGTCATATTTCCGAACGAGGATCCGTTGCCCATCCAGGACTGCCTGGACCGTATCGGCGCAGATCTGGTCCGATCCGGTGATGGCCATGACCTTCCCACCGGTATCGATCCAGACGAAATGAGGGAGGAGTTGATGGGGGAAAAGTTTCACCAGGATGGTGTCTTCCGCCACCGAAGGGACAATAATCCCTTTGCGCTTTTTGTAAGCCTTTAAAAAGTCCTGGACCGCTCCCGCTCTTTCGTAATCCACCGGAAGGAACTCGACTTTGCCTTTAAATTCCTTCTGCAGGGAATCCTCCCTGGGCAACATGGCAATGCATCCACTACACCAGGTGGCCCAGAAATCCAGGATCAGGTATTTTCCCCGGAAATCGGAAATCCTGGCAGAGTCTTTTCCATAGTTAATAATAGGTTTCATTTCGACATCGGGGCAATCCTGACCGATCTTCAAAGGCCTGGACTGACTTTGGGCCCGGATCGAAATGGAGAAAACAAGCCAGGTAAGAACAGCTGGGAGGGATTTATTCATGGTTTGGGTTATTGGAAAAACTGGTTTTGCTTTTTTTTGACCCCCCTGATTTGGCGGAATAGATCCCGGGCCTTCAGCCAGTAAGTTGAACCAATTCCCGAAAGGGAATGGCCCGGAGGAGTTCGGTTTACAGGCTGGCCTCCGTAGGAAGATGGGTTTTTGCTGAGGGCAAAGGAAACCCATCTTTTCACCGGGATAAAAAATCTCCAATTGTATCTTACCTACCGGATGAAGTTTTTTACCCCCCGGAAAAATAGTTCCCAGGGGGCCAATTGCCGGATCAGGAGGTTGGAAAAGGGACGGGGCTGTTCCGGAGAAATTTATTTCAGGCTCCTGGTTAGTCCAAACCGGAACAAAACAGAGTCTTAAATCCTTCAGGAGAGGCCGCTTTATCCTGTTCAACCCAGGCAACCCAGATAACCGGGAAT
>DATKSX010000291.1:0-6343 GCA_035531415.1 Chitinophagaceae bacterium | reverse complement strand
TCCACAGGAATAACTCATTGAGTTCTGCTGCCTCGACCGAAATGGCAATTGCCAGATTCCTGCTATCGTGAAATTGTTTCCAATTGCGTTCATCCCGAAAGGCGAGGAGTTCTTTTGTGATCGTTTCAATGTCTGTCATCCGAAAGGGATATGTCGGAAATTACCCTAAAATATCAGGATTTCAAAATGGTTGTGTTTTGGGATAGGGAATCCTGGGCGCAAAGCGGGCCCGATGAATTTTGCCTGAAATATTTTAAACCGGGAAGGGAAATGTTTCAATAATCGATTCCCCGCCTCATTCGGAACGGAGGCTCCGGACCGGGTTGGCGACCGCGGCCTTTACCGCATGGACGCCAATGGTTGAAAGCGCGATAATCAGCGATATCCCCAGTACGATCGCAAAAAGAGGCCAGCCGATGTTGATCCGGTATACATAGTTTCGGAGCCAGCCGGTCATCACCAGCCAGGTGACGGGGATCGCGATCAGGTTCGCAACCAGGATCAGCCAGATGAAATCTCCCGAGAAAAGCAGAACAATCCGGGATACCGAAGCACCGAGCACTTTCCGGATCCCCACTTCCCTGGTCCTTCTGGAAATGGTGTAGAGGGATAGGCCGAACAGCCCCAGGCATGCGACCAGGATCGCGAACCCGGCAAAGATTCCGAAGACTTTTCCGAACAACAGGTCGTCGTTGTATTGAGCCTTGAACTGGTCATCGATGAAGGAATAATCAAAATAATTTCCCGGGAAAACTTGGTCATAAATCGATTTGAGGGATTTCAAAGTCTCTCCCAGGCCAATCGGGCTCACCTTGATGGAAATGGGATCATTGGTGTTATAACCCGGAATCAGGACCAGGGGTTCCAGGGGATAGCGCAGGGATTTCTGATGGAAATCCGCGATCACCCCCACCACCGTCCAGTTCTCCGCCCTGTCCTCAAGTATTTTCCCCAGGGCATTCTGTGGGGACCTCAAACCGAAAAGCCGGACCGCTTGCTGGTTGATCAGGATATTGTGGATTTGATTAAAGTCCAGGTGGAAATCCGTGGGGAGGAAATTCCGGCCCTGGAGCAGACGGATCTGATACACCTTGAGATAATTTTCGTCCACCAGGTTGACCCTGGAAGTTAAATGTACCCCCGGGTCTCCTCCAAGCCGGTGGATATCAAAATCCCTTCCCATTTCAGTGCCGGGCAGCCGGTTGGCGAAGCTCACCCCTTTTACCCGGGGTAGTCTCCCTGCCTCGGCCTTGAAGGTGTTGGCCCTTTCTAAAAAAGTGGAGTCCCAGGGGGTCAGGGCCGGGGAACGGACCGCAATCACCTGGTCCAGATTCATCCCGAGCTTTTGATCGTTGACGAAATTCATTTGTCGGTACACGATTGCCGAACCGCTGATCAGCATCGCCGTAATGGCGAACTGTCCAACCACGAGGGCCTTTCTCAGGGTAGCTCCCCGGCCGGTGAACCCATATTCTCCCTTGATGACCTGGGAGGGCTTGAAGGAGGACAGCACAAACGCCGGGTAGAAGCCGGACACCAGGATTCCGGAAAGGACCAACAGAATGATTCCGGCCGGGATGGAGTACCCGTTGAGCCCCTTGGTGAAAAGATAAGACAGGGAAAGGGGCTGCCCGAGCAGGTTGTTGAAAGCCGGCTGAAGAAGCAGGACCAGGAATACCCCCAGGGAAAGGGCGACCAGGTTGACCAGGACGGATTCGGCCATGAACTGGCCGATGAGCTGACTGCGGGTTGAGCCCAGCACTTTTTTGACTCCCACTTCACGGGCCCTTTCCAGGGACCTGGCGGTTGCCAGGTTGATATAATTCACCCAGGCGATCAGGATGATGAATATCGCGATCAGCAGCAGGCCCCAAACCACGGTTCCACTGGAAGTTTTTCCGATCTCGTATTCCATATCGGAATACAGATGGGCCCGGGCAAGGGGCTGCAAATAGAATCGCTCCACACTTCCCGAGATCTTGTTGCCCTGGAAATATTTCCGGCTGAAACCGGCCATCCCCGCATCGATGGTCCGGGGATCGGTCCCGTGACGCAACAGGATGTATTGCCAGAAATCCGAATCGGTGAAATCATAATCGGCCTGTTTCCAGCCATAGGCCACCAGGGTGCTCCAGGACACCACAAGCCGGAACGGGAGATGGGAATTTTCAGGGGGATCGGCGATGACCCCGGTGATCCGGGTCAATTGGGAATCATTATTGACCTTTACGGCTTTTCCAACCAGGTCACTGTAATTGGTTACCCGGTACCCCAGAAGCTTTGATGCAAGGGAAGCGGAGATCACCATGGTATGGGGTTCAACCAGGACGGTTGCGGGGTTACCAGCCAGGAAATGGTAAGAAAACATGGAAAAGAAAGATGGATCAGCGTAGATCATTTCATCCTCGGAGATCCTCCGGTCCCCCAGGGCAAGAACGGTTTCCCGGGAATTTTCCACCCGGGTAAAATCAGTGACCGCGGGGAAATAATCCTTCATGGCCCTGCCCACCCCGGAATAGGTGATCGTTCCGTGCTGGATCAGCTTACCGTTCTGGTAACGGTCATTCACCACCCGGTAAATATCTCCGATTTGCTTATTGAACTGATCGAAACTGAGCTGGAAACTGACGTATTGCAGAATGAGCAGGCAGGCGGCCATCCCGATGGCAAGTCCGGCGATATTGATGAAGGTGAAAGCCTTGTTTTTCCAAAGGGTTCTGAAAATAAGCTTCATCTGGGTCCTGATCATGTGGCAGCTTTAAACGTTCCGGGCCTTTCATTAAGGAAAGAAACCCGTTCACTGGATTGGTTACAAAAGGTTATGCCAAATGATATGTTACTTATAATGAATCCATTATACCTTCATAAAACTCACCAATTGTCCGCATCCGGACAACTGCTGTCCGATAACGATACAGGCACTCAATACCAAAAAAAGGTCTTGGTCACCGATACCGGCTTCCCTGGAGGGATCCCTTCACCCGCATCGGCTCTTCATAGATGGAGTGGGTCGCAGTTATGAACAGGCGGTCATAATGCCTTCCCCCGAAACAGGCATGCGAGGTCCAGGCATCCGGTATGGGGATATGGCAAAGCTCCTTCCCGGAAGGGTCATAGATGGTCACGCCGTTTCCGGTCAGGTACAGGTTTCCCCGGGCATCCATGGTCATCCCATCGGAGCCCTGGCGGACGAATAGTTCCTTCCCTTCCAGGGTCCCATCCGCCGCGATCCGATAACGGTAAGTTTTTCCGGCGCCGATATCCGCTACATAGAGGTGGGTCCCGTCCGGGGTCCCCATGATGCCATTGGGCTTGACGAGATCTGTGGCCACGGGTTGGAGGGATGAACTTCCCGGCGGCAGGTAGAAAACATATTCTCCGGGCAGATCCGGGCGGGTTCTTTTCCAATAGCTGCGCTGGTAATAGGGATCAGTCAGGTACATGCCCCCCCTGGGGTCGATCCAAACATCATTGGGGCCGTTCAGTTTTTTCCCCAGGTAATCCTGGACCAGCACCCGGATTTTCCTTCGGGGGCTGATGGACCAGAGCAGCTGGTTTTCATCTGCACAGCTGATCAGGTTGCCCTTCCTGTCGAAGGCCATGCCGTTGGAACGGCCTGCCGAATCCAGAAACAGGCGGAGCCTGCCGGATACCTCATATTCCCAGATCTTATTGTTGGGCTGGTCGGTGAAGAACACGTTTCCTTTCTTGTCCGGGGTAGGGCCTTCGGTAAAGCCGAACTGGCTGGAGATCAGCCGCAACGGCCCCAGGGTGAGCGGGCATCGGGCCGCAGGAAGGCTTCCGGATCCGGGTTGCTGGCCCAGGCACGGTAATGCCGACAGCAGGATCAGGGGAAGTAAAAGGCCCGGGAAAGTTCGAAATTTCATGGGGAAGGATTGAAAGCAAAGATAATTGGGGGAAAGGATGCGGCGCAGGGGCCGATCTTTTGTGGAATGAGTGTTCCTGGCTTTCATGGTCCTGTGTTCCACTTAGCTTATTTTTACAGGACCAAACGACCCAGATGCCCAGGCTGCGGGTCCTCCCAAAATTTCAGATATGGAAACACATTTCGTAAAAATAATCTCCATGGAACCGGTCACGCATGACGTGATCCGGTTCTCGGTGGAAAAACCTTCCGGATACCAGTTCATTCCCGGTCAGGCAACCGAACTTTCGGTCAACCAGCCGGGATGGGAAGAAGAAAAAAGGCCATTCACTTTCACGAGTCTGAATGCATGGCCCAACCTTGAATTCACGATCAAGATTTACCGGGATCACCAGGGGGTGACCCACAAGCTCAGTACCCTCCTGCCGGGCGATGGCCTGTTGCTTCGGGAAGTCTGGGGTGCCATCCAATACCGGGGAGAAGGAGTGTTCATCGCTGGAGGCGCAGGAGTCACTCCTTTCATCGCCATCTTCCGGCAGCTCCGGGAGGAGGGGAAAATCGGGAATAACCAGCTTCTTTTCGCCAACAAGACTTCCCGGGATATTATTTTGAAGGAAGAATTTTCCCGCATGCTCGGAGACCAATTCGTCAATATTCTCAGCGACACCTCCGAACCCGGTTTTGACCAGGGACAGATGGATTCGGCCTGGATTCGCAGCAAAGTCCCGAACCTGAAACGTAAATTCTATATCTGTGGTCCGGACCCGATGGTGAAGGCTATTAAGAAGGCACTCCGGCATCTCGGAGTTGCCGGGGAAGCCGTTACGGTAGAACTATAGTCCCTCCAAGGTCCTGATTGGACGGAGATTACCTGCCATTCACCGAGGAATCAGCCTGAAAGGCCTTTAAACCCTTGCAGGTGGAGGCCCGGCTTCATAGTTTTGCCTGAAATCCATTTTATGCGTGATCCGGGCAACAGGGTGAGGAACCGGGGCATCTGGCCGGGAGTTTTCATAGTATGTATCGGGATTTGGATCCTGGCATCCAGGGCGCTTGCCCATTACGGGTATCCTTATCCGGACTGGGTTTTCACCTGGCCGATGATCCTGATCGGGGTCGGCTTTTTCGTCGGGTTATCCAATGGCTTCCGGGGAAATTCCTGGGCGGTCCTGGTGTTGATCGGGGGCGTTTTTCTGCTGGATCGCACCGGCTTTCTCCCCTGGGATTTCAGGAGGTATATCTGGCCTTTGGGCATCATAGTCTTTGGACTTTTCCTGGTTTCAGGGGCAAACAGATCCCGGCACCGCTGGCACCATTGGGGGTCCCAATTCGACCTTTGGGGCCGGGTACCTCCTCCGGGAACCCCACCCCCCGTTAATCCGGCCATTCCCCCAACCAATTCACCGGGCGATCCCCCGGCCAATCCCGCATCCAATCCTTCCTTCAGTTCCCCTTACTATGCTTCCGGAAGCCTGTTCGGCGGGGATGATGAATTCATCGACGTCACGGCTTTCATGGGCACCGTGAGAAGGAACTCTACCGCAAAGCATCTCAGGGGAGGGGACATCACCTCTGTTTTGGGAGATGCCGTGATTGACCTTGGACTGGCGGATTTTCAAGGGCAGATCCGTTTGGATCTTACTGCGGTTCTTGGCGGGATCAAAATCATAGTGCCCCGAAATTGGATGGTAAAATCCCAGGTTGTGGCCGTGCTTGGAAACGTCGAAGATAAAAGGGCGGATCTTGGCATTCCGGATCCTGCTAAAACAATCATTTTGGACGGAACCACTTTCATGGGAAACATCGTCCTGCTCTGCCAGCCGGGGAATAGAACTCCTTGAACCCGCCTGAGCCAGGCGGGCTGATTAAATGAAATCATGGCCGATACAAATCGATACAGGAGACGCGAACGGGGAATTTGGGTGGGATTTATTTTCATGCTGGGGGGAGCTGTCATCCTTGCGGATCGGATCCTTGCCCAGGGGGGGGTACAGACCCCGCCCTGGTTGCTCAGTTGGCCCATGATCCTGATTCTGATCGGCATGGTCAACGGATTCCGCCATGGATTCCGGAATCTCACCTGGGCCATCCTGCTCCTGGTCGGAGCCATCTTCCTGGCTAATGAAATCGTCCCTTCCCTTTCTCTGGATCTCTATGCGTGGCCCATTAGCGTTATCGGGATCGGGTTGATCCTGATCCTTGGGACCAGGCTCCGGGGAAGGGGGACCCTTCCAGGAAACGCATCTTCGTGGCCCGGTCCCCGGGTCCCTGGAAACCCTCCTCCGGTCGGAGGGGAAGCACCCGAACGGGATGATTTTTTTTCCACCACGGCGGTATTCGGCGGTGTGATCAAGAAATTATACACCACCCGCTTCCTGGGAGGCTCGGTCACCAATTTCATGGGCGGATCCCAGATCGACATGGCCCAGTGTGATCTTACCGGTCCGGCCCAGATCA
>DATKSX010000290.1:0-2844 GCA_035531415.1 Chitinophagaceae bacterium | reverse complement strand
GAGACTCCCCGTTCCTTCCGGGCCACCTGGAAATGCCTTTTTTCTGCCGGGGTCATGGATTTGACCAACTGGAATAACGATTCCTTTTCCTTGTTGGGCATCGTATGTTTTTTTTAATTAAATATTTGATACATAGCTAATTATAATAATTTTTTATGATTCTGAAGTCGGGATAATTTGAAATTAAAGTTAGTATTATTCCGGGGAGTCTGGTAGGTTTGGCATTGATGCCTGTTAACGATCCCTCCGAGGCCGCTTCCTGGAATCCGGACCTATATCAATCCAGGCATTCCTTCGTGTTCCACCTCGGGGAAGGGGTGGTGGAACTCCTGGACCCCAAAGAGGGGGAAAAAATCCTTGATCTGGGATGCGGAACGGGGGATCTGACCGCGAAGATCCTGCAATCCGGAGCCGTGGTGACCGGGATGGACCAGTCCGCCGGTATGATCACCAGAGGGAAAAATCAGTATCCCTTCCTGAACCTGGTGGTGGGGGATGCCCTGGAGCTACCCTACAGGAACGAATTCGATGCAGTATTTTCAAATGCCACCTTACACTGGATCCTGCAGCTTCAAAAGGCTTTGGATGGAATATTCAGAGCCCTGAAACCGGGAGGAAGGCTGGTTGGAGAAATGGGAGGCAAAGACAATATTTCCCGGATCACCGGGGCGATCGCTGAGGTATTATGGGCCCATGGAAAAACGATGAAGGACCCTTTGGGGATCTGGAATTTCCCGAGTCCGGGAGAATTTTCCCGGATGCTGGAAAGTTCAGGTTTCAGATTGAATTTCCTGATGTACTTTGACCGGGATACCCGACTTGAAGATCCGCAAAATGGGATCGTGGACTGGCTGGATATGTTCGGAGCCTATTTCTTCCGGGATATCCCTTCCCGGCAGCAACTTCCCCTGAAGCTGGAGATCCAGGAAAGCCTGAAACAGACCAATTACTGCGATGGCGCCTGGTGGGCCGATTACAAAAGGATCCGGTTTGTGGCCTCGAAACCTATTTCGTAAATTCCATTTGATAACCAAAACAAGGAATGGGAAAAACATTGTTTGACAAGATTTGGGATGCTCACGTCGTCCAAAGAAGGGAAGGCTATCCGGATGTGCTTTATATCGATACCCATTTTATCCACGAGGTGACCAGCCCGCAGGCTTTCGACGGCCTTCGAAACAGGGGCATCGGGGTGTTCCGGCCAGACCGGACCCGGGCCACGGTGGACCACAATGTGCCCACCTTAGACCAGGACAAACCGATCCGGGAAGCGATGAGCAGGTTCCAGGTGGATACCATGATCCGCAACTGCCAGGAGTTCGGACTGGAACTCTATGGCCTGGGCCATCCCTACCAGGGGATCGTCCATGTCATCGGTCCCGAGCTGGGTTTTACCCAGCCCGGCATGACTATTGTCTGCGGGGACAGCCACACGTCGACCCACGGTGCGATGGGAACCATCGCATTCGGAATCGGCACCTCTGAAGTGGAGCAGGTTCTTGCCACCCAATGCCTGCTGCAGCAGAAACCGAAACGAATGAAAATTCAGATCGACGGAAGATTGAAAGATGGCGTGGTATCCAAGGACATCATCCTGTATATCATTTCGCGGATTTCCAGCAGCGGCGGGACGGGCTATTTTGTGGAATATGCCGGGGAAGCCATACGGGCTCTGAGCCTGGAAGCGAGGATGACCATCTGTAACATGAGCATTGAAATGGGGGCCAGGGGAGGGATGATCGCTCCGGACGACACCACGTATAATTACCTTTCCGGACGCACCTTCGCCCCGAAAGGCGCGGCCTGGGACCGGGCAGTTGCCTCCTGGAAAATGCTTCCCTCGGATCCGGATGCTGTATTCGACCGGATCCTTCATTTTGACGCTGCCGGGATCGAACCAATGATCACCTACGGAACAAACCCGGGCATGGGTATTGGGGTGACGGGCCATATTCCCAGGCTGGAGGATGTGGAGCAGTCCGAACAGTCCTCTTTCCGCAAATCCCTGGACTACATGGCCCTGGAGCCTGGAAGCCGTCTCCTGGGGAAAAAGCTGGACTATGTTTTCATCGGAAGCTGCACCAACTCCAGGATCGAGGACCTGAGGATGGTGGCGGATTTCGTAAAGGGAAGGCAAAAAGCAGAAAACCTGGAGGTATGGATTGTACCGGGCTCCAAACAAGTTGAAAAACAGGCGATCCGGGAGGGTTTGGACCAGATCTTCAGGGCAGCCGGGTTCAGCCTTCGGGGACCGGGTTGCAGCGCCTGCCTGGGCATGAACGAAGACAAGATCCCTGCAGGAAAATATTGTCTTTCCACATCCAACCGGAATTTTGAAGGAAGACAAGGACCCAATGCCCGGACCTTTCTGGCCAGCCCCCTGATGGCGGCTGCTGCCGCAGTAACCGGGTGTATCACGGATGTGCGGGAAATGATGTAGCATTATTGGAATAAATAAATTCATGGCATGAGCCGAAAAGAGTTCAAAAGAATCGTATCGACCATGGTGCCTTTGCCCGTGGAGAATGTGGATACGGACCAGATCATCCCGGCCCGGTTTCTGAAATCCACCACCCGGACCGGCTTCGGTGAAAACCTGTTCCGGGACTGGAGATATGATTCGGAAGGAAATCCGAAAAAGGATTTTATCCTAAACGATCCCTCCCGGACGGGGAAAATTCTCGTGGCAGGAAAGAATTTCGGCTGCGGTTCCAGCAGGGAACATGCCGCCTGGGCGATTGCAGATTATGGTTTTGTGGTGATGATCAGCAGTTTTTTCGGGGATATTTTCAAAAACAATTCCTTGAACAACGGGATCCTGCCGGTACAGGTTCCGGATCACTA
>DATKSX010000289.1:0-5246 GCA_035531415.1 Chitinophagaceae bacterium | reverse complement strand
AAGGATGCTTTTGCGGTAGGCCCCCTGCCCCACCCTTGAGGTGACCAGTCCGCTGCGTTCGGTGGTGTTGGGTAAATCCGGAACATACTGCCCCCCTGTTTCCAGCCAGAGGGCGGAATGAACTTGGTCAATGGGATAATTCAGAGAAGCTCCGGCCCGCTTGAAGAAAAATTTTATCCCCCTTCGCTCCTTTCCGTCCCGGGCGGTAGTCAGGAAATAATCAAAATCCAGAAATTCCAATTCGGATTCGTAACGAACGAACGATCTTGCGTCCTGGACAAAAAGCAATACCCGCCTGCCGGATTTCAAATGGTCCCTCAGGGCCAGGTTTCCCCGGGTGAACTTCATGTCTCCCACCTGACCTTCCCCGGTATAGGAAAAAACATCCGGGTTTTCCCATTGGTCCCGGTATCCATGCTGCACCCCGGACCTTCCCGAAAAAATGAAGATGAAATCACGGCAGGTGGAAATTCCAGACTGGGGATTGCCTCCGAACCGCTCATGGATCCGGGATCGCTTGTAAACCTGTCCTTGGAGGAATGGAATCGGGATCAATGAAAAGTTTTGGCTGGCCCGGAATCCTTCGCCTCATTTATCGGTTTGGATCATCGCCCGAGGTACCGGGATCAACCGGAAAATCCGCGGTGATTCCGGATCCTGCCAAAAATAGAAAATTGCCGAATGATATTATTGGAGAAAATGAGGAGGAATCCCTCCTATTGTCCTTCCCTGCCGATGATGAGTCGCTGGCCGACTTTTAAATGGGTGGGAGCAACCCGGTTCCATTGGAGGAGTTCACTTACCGGGGTACCGAACCGGGTGGCGATGCCAGAAAAAGTTTCTCCGGGCTGAACCACATGGTAGAGGTAACCGTCGCGGGAGTAATTATGGTAATTGGAACCCCCTTTCAGGTGGGCTTCAGGCCAGTGGCGCCGGGGAGGGGGATTATCCCGGGACAGGATCACTCGGGAACTGGATTGGGGTGCCTGGGTATCGGAATTGGCTGCCTGGGGGTCGGTCAGAGCCGTATCGGGCCACTGCCGCACCAGGGGGACGGCAGTGGTCCCGCTTTGTGCATAGGCCTGGGAGGGATCATGCCCCGAGGAATCTTCCACCGGATCTGCCTTCATGGGCGTTTCCGGGGTCCTGGTCGGGTCCCGGTTCAGAGCCTTCCGGATGCCGGACTGAACTTCCCGGGCCATGGCTACGAGGGAAGGTCGCTGCTCCCCGGGTGCAGAGGCTTCCACCTCTTGGGGGGGCATCAGGTGGGGTGGCTCGGAAGCAAAGCCGATCAGGTAGAGTTTCTCTCCCGGAACCGGCTCCTCCCCCTTTTCCATTTTATTCCGTTTCAGGAGCCATTTCAGCTGGATGCCCTCCTGTTGGGAGATATCATACATGGTTTCCCCAGGCTGGACCAGATGAAAGGATTCAGGGCCATACTGGGCCTTTTTTTCCAGGAATATCAACATGTCCTGGGCCAGGGGCTGGTCGCCCTCCAGATCGTTATAGTTCAAAAGGTCCCTCAGTTTAATGCTGTATTGTTCCGCGAGTGGAAGCAGGGCGGCGCCCCTGGAAAGGTAGACCACGCTTTTCCCGTTCACCCGGAACACGCCGGTGGGATAATCATGGATCACCGGGGGAGCCTGAAGGGCCGGGGCCGACTGGTCATCCCCGATAAATTCGAGCTGCTCTCCCGAGGTATCTCCTTCAGAAAGACCCATGGCCCGCAGGGTATATTGTTCCAGATTATAATCTTCAATGGTCTGGATCAGCCTCCTGGCATAGGTAGGGCTGGTGGCATAACCCGCTCTTTTCAGACCATAGGCCCAATCCGTATAATCCGTGGGTTTTAACTGGAACAGAAAAGCATACCGGGGAGACTCGCGGAGAAAATCAGAATGGTCCTGCCAGGAATCCTCGGCCCGGACATATTTGCGGAAACATTCATCCGGGGCATCATCGGTATAAGCCACGGTCTCTCCGGTCCAGCCCCCTTTACACTTGATCCCGAAATGATTATTGGAATAGCGGGCGAGCCAGCCATTGCCCGAATTGCTTTCCACAATCCCCTGGGCAAGTGAAATGGCTGCAGGCACCCCGGTTCTTCGCATTTCGGATTCCGCGATATCCTTATAATCGGAAATATACTGCCGGGTGGTCAAAATTTCCTGACCCAGAAGGTTGCCCGAAAGCCCCAGGAAGAAAAGGATTATGCAGGATCTTTTCATAGGCAGCCAGCGAAATGGGGTGAGCTGGAAAGGGTTACTTCTTGCGGATGACCAGCAGGCCGTCCCGGATGGTAAGCAGGACCTGTTCCACTCTTTTATCGGCATGAACCTTATTGCAAAATTCCTTAAGTGCTTTGGCCTGTTCGGTGAGCTTTTCCTCCGGGAGGAAAATTTCCCCATGAAATAGCATGTTGTCGGCGAGTATGATTCCTCCCGATGGGATCTTGTCCAAAACAAGGTCATAGTACCTGCTGTAATTCACTTTATCTGCGTCGATGAAGACCAGATCATATTTTCCTTTCAGCCCGGGCAGGATTTCCAGGGCAGCTCCGATATGCTGCCGGATCTTTTCCTGGAATCCGGCATCCCTGAAATACCTGGCGCACATTTCCGCCAAGTCTCCATTGAGGTCAATGGTATCCAATCGGCCTCCCTCGGTAAGCCCTTCCGCAAGACAGATCGCGGAATACCCGGTGAAAGTCCCAATCTCCAATATGGCCCGGGGGTGAACCATTTTGGAGATCATGGTGAGCACCGCGCCCTGAAGCGCCCCGCTCAGCATCTGGTACCCGGGAACATGGTCCAGGGTATCCTGGTTCAATCGGCGGAGCAGGGGGCTCTCCGCTTGCGTCACCTTTTCGGCATAGGCCTGCACTTCAGGCAAAATCAAATCCATATAGGAAAGATATGCCTACAAAATTATAGAATGCCTTTTTCAGGAAAAAATTGTCCTTCAGGAAAGAATTGTTTGGCGGGAGTCCGCCAATTCCCCATAAACTGCTGTCCTTTAATCCTTTCGAAGAAAAACCAGCAAAAGGGGCCTCAAAAATTGGGTCTCAGTTTGTGGACCGTGTAAAATTCCCGGAAATAATCCACCACCTCGTCCGCCGTATCATACAGCTTGACCAGGTCCAGGTCTCCCGGATTGATATTATGGTGGGATTCGCACATCACTTTTTTCATCCAGTCCAGCAGCCCGCTCCAGTAGGAGCTTCCGACCAGGATCATGGGCGTCTCGTTAAGTTTCCGGGTTTGGATCATGGTGGCCACCTCGAAGAATTCATCCATGGTCCCAAACCCTCCCGGCATCATCACAAAGCCCTGGGCATACTTGACGAACATGACCTTGCGCACAAAGAAGAAACTGAAGTTCACCCCCTTGTCCCGGTCGATATAGGAATTGGCCTGTTGCTCATGGGGAAGTTCGATATTGAGTCCAACGGACCTGCCACCAGCCTCATGGGCTCCCTTATTGGCGGCCTCCATGGCTCCCGGCCCACCGCCGGTTATGATACCGAACCCTTCCAGGACCAGCTTGCGGGCGATTTCAACGGCCAGTTCGTAGTAGGGATGTCCAGAGGTAGTCCTGGCGGAACCGAAAATGGAAATGCAGGGCCCGATCTTATTCAGCACCTCGAAGCCTTCGACGAACTCCGCCATGATTTTGAAGATCTGCCAGCTGGAATGGGCCAGGTTCTCCGCCCAGTCCCTTTCATGGATGCTTTTGTATGCCTGATTCATTTTCGGATGGTTGTCTGACAAAAATAATCAACTGCCTTCCACGTCCCCGGTTTGCGGGATTTTCTTTTTATACTTTGAAATATTAACCAGGAGTACTCCGCCCAGGATCACGAGCAGGGAAACCACCTGCCGGAGGGTGACCCTTTCCCCGATCAGAATCCATCCCAGCATCAGTGCGATGGCGGGATTCACATAGGCATAGGTTCCCACAAGAGCCGGGGATCTTATGCTGAGCAGCCAGATATAGGCGATATAACCCACGACCGAACCCATCACCACAAGGTAAATCACCGAAAGAAGGGGATACACGTGAATCCTTGAGGGTAAAAAATGCCTGAACTCTCCGGAGATTGCAGCCACCAGGAATGCGGCGGCCCCTGCTGCTGCCATCTGGAGGGCAGCCTTCATCGGGAAGGATCCTGAGGAACTGGAATATTTGGAGAACAGGGACCCGCAGACCCAGAGGACCCCGCCCGAAACCAGGACCACGAAACTCACCATTTGCATGTGGTTCGTAGAAAGGTTCACCGGCCCTTTGGCCCCGGCCAAAAGCAATATCCCCCCAAAGCCGATTAAAATACCAGTCACCGTCCATGGGTTGGAAAGGTTCCCCAACCAGTTTCTTTTGTCCAGGACCACGAACCAGAGCGGTATTGCCGCCACGATGATGGCCGAAAGCCCGGAAGGGAGGTATTGTTCAGCCCAAATCAGGGATGTTGTTCCGCAACCCAGGGTGAGGATTCCGGTCAATGCATTCTTTGCGATTCCCCCAGGCCTGGGTGGCTTTTCGCCCCGGGCCAAGCACCAGGCCATCAGGATCAGCCCGGAAGCCAGAAAACGCGTTCCTGCAAGAATGAAGGGGGGAAGGTCCCGGAGGGCTTCGGCGATCGCCGTATAGGTGGATCCCCAGATCAGGTACACCGCGGCGAAGGCGGCGATGACCAGGCCTGGGGAAGGAGCAGGCTTATTTTCCATGAGGGATCCCGGATAAAGGCATGAGGTTTTTTTCGGAAAGGGTCTCCAGGACAATGGTGGTCCTGGTCGAAAGGATCCCGGGGATCCTGCCCAGTTTCTGCCTCAGAAATTCCGCCAGGGACTGGGGATCCCGGGCGCGAACCTTCATCAGGAAGCAATCCCCTCCGGCGATATGGTGCAGTTCCAGGACACCCGAAAGCGCAGCCAGCCTTCTGCCGATCCTCAGGCTCCCAGGCCCTTCCCCGGTCCGGACCTGGATGAAGGCCAGCAATTTCAGGCCCAGGGGTTCCGGGTCGATCCGGGCTCCGAAACCCCGGATCACCCTTTTCTGCTTCAGTTTGCGGACCCGCTCCAGCACGGCCGAAGGGGCCATCCCCAGCGCCGCCGCCAGGGCGGAATTCGTCATGCGGCCGTCCTGCTGGAGGAGGCCTAGAATCCGCAGGTCAATATCGTCAAGAGAAATCAGGTAAGAATATTATTCTGCAAATATAGATATACACAGAATAATATTCCAAATTTATC
>DATKSX010000288.1:0-6554 GCA_035531415.1 Chitinophagaceae bacterium | reverse complement strand
CAAGGCCTGGATCCCTGGTGCTGATCCTTGCGGGCCCCGAGGACAGGACCCGCAAGGCCATGAGTGAACTGCGACTTAACCTGGGTCAGCAGGCCGGTCACCGGGCCCCGGACCAGTTCAGTCCGCTCTGGGTGGTGGATTTTCCCTTGTTCGAGTTCGACGCGGAACACGGGAGCTGGTCCGCCCGCCACCATCCTTTTACCGCTCCCAGGATAACGGATCTTCCCGCCCTGATGCACCCGGCTGCCCTGATCCCGGTCCAGGGGCCGCCCTATTCCCACCCCTGTTACCAGATCAAGGCAAATGCATACGACCTGGTCGTGAACGGGACGGAATTGGGCGGGGGATCGATCCGGATCCACCGCAGGGAAGTCCAGGAACGCATGTTCCAGGTCCTGGGTCTGGGCTCAGAAGAAGCAAGCCAGAAATTCGGTTTCCTGCTTGGCGCGTTTGAATATGGCGCTCCCCCCCATGGGGGTATCGCCTTTGGTTTCGACCGACTTTGCGCCCTGCTGGGAGGGTCGGAAAGCATCCGGGATTTCATCCCTTTTCCGAAGAATAACAGCGGAAGGGACATGATGCTGGACGCCCCTTCCCCGATCGGAGAGGCTCAACTGAAAGAACTGAATCTCAAGCTGAACAAATAAGGCTATGGTAGAGCTATCACCCAAAGATTCAGGCCAAAAGGGGTTCAGGGGATACCGGATCCTGGGCATTATCCTGAACGGGATCGCCCTGTTTTTCCTGCTCGATATTCTTTTCAGCTTCGGGGCATTGGGCTTCCAGCCCTCCATGCTCCTGGTGCTGTTCGTCGTGATCTGCATGCTGATCTACACCAACCTCAGCATCGTATTCGGGAGGCTCGTGCTCCGCAACGGGCTGGATATCGCTCCGAAGGTCCGGGATTGGCTCCGCGTGAATTCCATTATCTGCTTCGCAGGAACCTCCTTGATGGCCCTGGTGCTCCTGGTTTCCCTGCTGAGCCCAAAACTTTTCAAATCCATAGCCGAACAAAAAAAGGTAGACATGGCTTACGTCGAATACGCCTTTTTCTTCCTGCTGTTCACCTGCCTCCTGTTCATGGCCCATGTGCTCATGACCTGGTATTACCTGCGCCGGTACAAAGACCATTTCAAGGAAAAGCCTCCCGGATCCTGATCCCCCGGTCATCCCGGTCCGGGTTTGGCGATTTGTTTTAATTTAGCGGTGAGGACCCTGGTAAGCATTTTATTGGTTAACCCCCTTCCATGCTTTCAAAAACCTGCCAATACGCAGTCAGGGCAACGGTATTTATTGCCATCCGAACGGCGGATGGGATCAAACCCGGATTGAAGGAAGTGGCCCGGGAAATCCAGTCTCCGGAACATTTCACGGCAAAGATCCTCCAGACCCTGGTGCGGACCCGGATCATCCGGTCCACCAAGGGACCCAGCGGAGGGTTTTTCCTGGAAAAGGAGGGAAAAGAGATCCCCCTGATCCGAATTCTGGAGGCGTTCCGCTGCGACCAATGGTTCCACTGCTGCATCCTGGGCCTGGAACAATGCAGCGATCAGCATCCCTGCCCGGTCCACAGGGAATTCACCGTGATCCGGGAAAATCTGAAACAAATGATGATCTCCAGGAGCGTCCAGACCATGGCCCGGGACATGCAATCGGGATCCTTTTTCCTGGCTTCCCCCGATCCTTTCAGGAAGGGGATTCCGTAATCGAAAAAATCCTTAAATAAGCACCCATGATAAAAAAAGTTTTTCTGATCCCGATTTTGTCCCTGCTGGTGGCCTGCGCAGGATGCGGAAATAATTCCGGTAATAACGCTGCTGAAAACCAACCGACCGCCAATGGCAGCCCGGACAGTTCCACCATGGCTGGCGCCCCTGCGGTTGACGTGACCGCTAAAAGTGACAGCAAGGGAGTGGGAAGGTTCACCGATGTAAAGGTGGGCCCCCTGGACACGGCAATGGCCAGCAAAGGGGCGGCCCTGTTCCAATCCAAATGCACCGTTTGCCATAAAACCACGGAGGAAAAGCTCATCGGCCCCGGCCTCAAGGGAATCACCCTGATCCGGACCCCGGAATGGATCATGAACATGATCACCGACCCCAACGACATGACCGAAAACGATCCTGTCGCCAGTACGCTACTCAGCCAATACCATACGCAAATGACCGTCCAGACCTCCGACCAGGAGGCCAGGGAAATCCTGGAATTCCTGCGCGGGAATGATGGAGCCAAATAAGCCCTGCCAGCAGACCTGGTCAGAAGCCCTCCGGGATTATGGAAAATACGCTACCCCCTTTGGCCGAAAGGCTCAGGCCACAAAAGCTGGAAGATTTGCTGGGACAGGAGCACCTCACCGGTCCGGGCAGCGTTTTACGTCAATCCATTGCACAACACCGGATTCCCTCCATGATCCTCTGGGGGCCTCCCGGGGTAGGAAAAACTACCATTGCCTACGTCATTTCCAGGGAGCTCAAAAGGCCATTCCATACCCTCAGCGCCATATCTTCCGGCGTCCGGGAAGTCCGTGAAGTCATTGAAGAAGCCCGGGGCGCACCGGGTACCGTCCTGTTCATCGATGAGATCCACCGGTTCAACAAGGGCCAGCAGGACGCGCTGCTTGGAGCGGTTGAAAAGGGGCTGATCACCCTGATCGGCGCTACCACGGAGAATCCTTCCTTCGAAGTGAATTCCGCCCTGCTTTCCCGATGCCAGGTCTTCCTGCTCAAGCCCCTGAAGGAATCCGATCTGGAAAAATTGCTCCGGGTTGCCCTCACCCGGGACCTGAAATTGCGTGATCTTCCCGTCCGGCTGGAGGAGACCGGAACCCTGATCCGGCTTTCGGGCGGGGACGCGAGGAAGCTGTACAACCTCCTGGAGCTGGTGGTGGACAGTTTTGCCGGGGAATCCGAAGTGGTGGTGACCGATGCCCGGGTGATGGAAGTGGCCCAGCGCCGGGTCGTACTCTATGACAAGAAAGGGGAGCAGCATTACGATATCATTTCTGCTTTCATCAAGTCCATGAGAGGGAGTGACCCAAATGCTGCCGTATACTGGCTCGCCCGGATGATCGAGGCCGGTGAGGATGTTGAGTTCATCGCCCGCAGGATGGTGATCCTGGCTTCCGAAGATATTGGCAATGCTAATCCCACCGCCCTGGTTCTGGCCAACAATACCTTCCAGGCGGTCCATTCCATCGGATATCCGGAAGCCCGGATCATCCTGTCCCAATGCGCGGTCTACCTTTCCTGCAGCCCTAAAAGCAATGCCAGTTACCGGGCCATCAGTGCGGCCCTGGACCAGGTCGCCCGGAAAGGAGACCTTTCGGTTCCCCTTCACCTGCGCAATGCCCCAACGGGACTGATGAAAAAAGAAGGGTACGGGAAAGGATATGAGTACTCCCATGATTTCGAGGGCAACTTTTCTGCCCAGGAATACCTTCCCCCCGAGATCGCGGGCACTCCCCTGTATGATCCTGGAGCAAACCCCAGGGAAGAAGAGTTGCGAAGGAGGCTGCGCGAGCTCTGGGGAACAAAATATGGTTACTAAATCCAGTTCCTTCGAAAACGGCACCGGTGCAGGTTATACGAAACTGGTCTGGCTCAGGGAAAATTTCCAGGGTCTCTACGATTAATATTAAGAATAAATATATGGGTGCCGGTGTTTTTCTTTTATCCCTAATTTTACTCCCGTCCTAAAATTCCCCTCCTTATGCGAAAATGGTTTCCTCAATTTGTTTGTGCTGGTTTATTTTTCATTTTGGCTTCCTGTTCCCACAAGACGCTGACCGTTAACGACCAGCTTTACCAGATGCAGATCCAGATCCGCGGCCTGAGTGATTCCATCCGGACCTTGAGGCAGGAATATAGCCCTGGCCTTGGGGAGCTGATGGCCAATATTCAACTGCATCATGCCAAGCTCTGGTTCTCTGGTCTCCATTCCAACTGGCCACTTGCCTCTTATGAACTGGGAGAAATCCGGGAATCCATCGGCACGGCAATCAACCTGGTTCGCAACAGGCCTGAGGTAAGTCATTTGCCCATGATTTATCCCGCCCTGGACAGCCTGACCGAAGCCATCGCCTTGCGCAGGCCCGACCAGTTCAAAAATGCGTTTACCCTGCTGACCAATACCTGCAACAGCTGCCACCAGCTGGTATCCTATCCTTTCAATGTGATCACCATTCCGACCGCGCCGCCGGTGACCAACCAATCCTTCATGCCCCCAAAGCCGTGATGGCCCCTGAACCCGGAGGAAAAGACGAGGGCATGCCCAAACCGGATATAAAGTCCCCCCAGGACATCAGGTTGCTGGTAGACTCCTTCTACGAAAAAGTGAAGGCAGACCCCGTTATCGGATACCTGTTCAATGAGATCGCCCGGGTGGACTGGGCTCATCACCTTCCCGTGATGTACGATTTCTGGGAGACGGTGCTTCTGGATGCCGGCAAATATTCCCGAAATGCCATGGAACCGCATTTCCGGCTCAACGCCAGGGTGCGGCTGACCCCGGAACATTTTGAACGGTGGCTGGAGCTTTTTTCCGCAGCCATCGGGGAACATTTTTCAGGCCCAAATGCCGTGCTGGCTCAAACAAGGGCCAACTCCATCGCCGCGATCATGCAGCTGAAAATGGATCAGGTCCATGCGGCAAACGAGGCAACGGACGCACCCGCCGGCGGGATGGGTCCTGCTGGAACAAAAGGTGATATTTAAACGATTTTTATCCTAAATCCATTTTCTTCATGAAGCGGATGGTCTTCCTTCTTACTTTTTCCGCCGTATTCCAGGCTCACTGCGGAGCCCAGGGAATTTACCCGGACCGCAATCCCCTGGTTGCCCAGATGGTGAATGAGGTCTCTTTAACCAATCTGAGGGAGGATATCGACAAGCTGGTCAGTTTCGGTACCCGCCAGACTTTCAGCATCCAGACGAATAAGAAAAAAGGGATTGGGGCGGCCCGGGAATGGGTTGCAGGGCAATTTCTTCAGGATGCCCAGACTTCCGGGGGCAGGATGACGGTACGGATGGACCGGTGGCTCCAGAATCCGGACAGTTCCCGCAGACCCCGGTACAAGCCCACCGAACTGGTCAATGTGATCGCCACCCTAAGGGGCACCGATACGGCTGACCACAGGATATTTTTGGTCAGCGGACACCTGGACAGCAGGAGGTCTGATGTTATGGATTCGGAGAAGGCAGCCCCTGGGGCCAATGATGATGGCAGCGGGGTTGCAGCCCTCCTGGAAATGGCGCGGATCCTGAGCCGGCAACCCTTTCCCGCCACCATCATGTTCGTTGCATTTACCGGGGAGGAACAGGGCCTTTTCGGTTCCAGGCATCTGGCTGCACTCGCCCGGGACAGCTCCTGGGATATCACGGCCATGATTAACAACGACATGATCGGCCAGGACAACTCGAGCGAAACCGACCTGGTGGACAATTCCCGGGTCCGGGTATTCAGCGAAGGGATTCCGATGAAGGAAACCCCGGCCATGGCTGCAGCACGCAGGGCAATGTCCGGAGAAAATGACAGCAAATCCAGGGAATTGGCCCGTTATATAAAGGAAATTTGCAGCGATTATGTGGATAACCTCGAGGTAGAGCTGATATACCGGCCGGACCGTTTCCTGAGGGGGGGAGATCACCAGCCTTTTGCCGCCCAGGGGTACACCGCCGTCAGGATTACCACTTATTATGAAAACTATTACCACCAGCATCAGGACCCCAGGATCGAAAAAGGGATCGAGTACGGCGATCTTCCCAAATTCATGGACTTTGAATACCTGAGGAAGAACACCTGCCTCAACCTGGCCACGGTGGCCTGCCTGGCGGCGGCTCCCGCTGTTCCCAGGGGAGTGAAGATCGATGTTTCCAGGCTCAGTAACGATTCCAGGCTTTTCTGGGACCCTCCGGCAACCGGCAGGGCGGCAGGGTATTTGGTTTTGATGCGGGAGACGGATCAGCCTATGTGGCAGAAAAGGTTCTTCACCAGGGATTTGCAAATGACGGTACCGTATTCCCGGGATAATTATTTCTTTGCAGTGCAGGCGGTTTCATCGGAAGGTCTCAAAAGCCTTCCGGTATTCCCCTCGATCGGGAGGTAACCCATGGACATCCACTGGAAGATCGCGGCCTTCGAAAGCCTTCCCCCGGAAGAAATCTATGCCCTGCTCCGGTTGCGCAGCGAAGTGTTCGTAGTGGAGCAGCAATGTGTTTTCCTGGACCAGGATGGCCTGGATTCCCAGGCGATGCACCTCATGGGCTGGAACCAGGGAGAGCTGGCGGCTTATGCCAGGATCTTCAATAGGGGATTGGTCTCCCCCCTTGCTTCCATCGGCAGGGTTGTGGTCCCCAAAAACCTCCGGAGGTCCGGAATCGGAAAGCTATTGATGGCCCAGGCGATCCAAACCCTTTATGAGCTTTATGGAAAGCAGCCGATCTATATCGGGGCGCAGCAGTACCTGGAAGGTTTTTACGGCTCCTTCGGATTTGCGCAGGCGGGGGAACCTTATCTCGAGGACGGGATTTCGCACCTGAAAATGATCCTACCCTAAC
>DATKSX010000287.1:0-2449 GCA_035531415.1 Chitinophagaceae bacterium | reverse complement strand
TGATCCGCCCTTCCCTTTTCGCTGCGAAAAATTCCTTCATCAGGCTGAGACTTTCTTTCGCATAAAGTCCATGCTCCAGGACCGTCCTGGGATGGAAGGGCCAGCGCTTTGCGGTGAGCCTGAGGTATCCGTTCTTTGCATCCGGTGCAGCGTAAACAATCCTGCCGATCCGGCTGGAAGAAAGTGCCCCGGCGCACATCAGGCAGGGCTCCAGAGTGATATAGATGGTGGCGCCCTCCAGGAACCTGCTTCCCAGGGCATGGAAGGCGCAGGTCAGGGCGATGATTTCCGCATGGGCGGTACTGTCCTTCAGCTGTTCGACCTGGTTGCCGGCCCGGGCGATGATCCGGTCCCCTGCAACAATGACCGCCCCGATGGGCACTTCCTCCCGCTTCAGGGCCGCTTTTGCCTGTTTCAGCGCTTCCTGCATGAAATGCCGGTCGCGCTGCGAAAATTCCCCGGCCCCCTTAACTGCCATGGGTTCCTTTTTTATGCGCTCCGATCAGATTCCCGAAGGCTTCCTCATCCAGGATGGTAACGGAGGGGATCTTTTTGGCCTTTTCCAGTTTACTTCCTGCCTCCGCTCCTGCCACCAGGTAATTGAGGTGGGTGCTCACACTACCCAGGAGCTTTCCCCCATGCGCTTCCACCAGCTCTTCCGCTTCGGACCGCTTCATCCCGGTAAGTGTCCCGGTGAACAGGAAGGTTTTTCCCTGCAGGGTGCCCGACCCGGCAGCCTTGTGGTGGGTGTTGCGGGTATTGACCCCGGCATCCCGGATTTTTTTCAGCAAATGGAGATTATCGCGGTTGCTGAAGAACCGGTGCACGGACTCGGCCACCTTGGGACCGATATCTTCCAGGGAAGTGAGCCTTTCCACATCCCAATCCTCCAAATCTCCGATATCCTGCACGGCCGCGGCAAGGGTCTTTGCCGTGGTTTCTCCCACGTACCTGATTCCAAGGCCGTAGATCAGGCGGTGGAGGGGTTGGGCCCTGGAATGGTTGATCGCCTCCCGGAGGTTTTGCAGGGACCTGGGGCCAAAGCCCTCCAGACTCTTTAATTTTTCGAAATCCAGGGAATAGATCCCGGGGATGTCCCGGAGCAGCCCAAGTCCGTAGAATTTCTTCACATTGGTCTCCCCCAGGCTCCGGATATCCATGGCATCCTTGCTCACGAAATGGATGATCCGCTCCACGACCTGGGCCTCACAGCTGGCATTGACGCAGCGCCAGGCGCTTTCATCCGGGGAACGGACCAGCTCATCGCCGCAGACCGGGCACCGGGTGGGAAATACAATGGGTTTTTCGGTCCCGTCCCGCAGGCCTTCCATGGGCTTCACGATATAGGGAATGACATCTCCCGCCCTTTCCACCAGGACCGTATCCCCGATCCTGAGGTCTTTTTCCCTAACCACATCTTCATTGAACAGGGACACGGAACTCACCGTGACCCCGCCGATGGGAACCGGATCAATCTTGGCTACAGGCGTCACCGAACCGGTGCGTCCGACCTGGAATTCCACCCGGCGCAATTTGCTGGTCCCTTGCCGGGGCTTGAACTTGAAGGCCATGGCCCACCTGGGATGGTGGGTGGTCATACCCATCTGTTCCTGCAGGTTGAGATCGTTCACCTTGATCACCATCCCGTCGATCTCGAAAGGCAGTTCATCGCGTCGGAGTTCAGCCTCCCGGCAAAAAGCGATCACCTCCCCAATTCCCCGGACCACTTTCATCTCTCCTGCCGGGCTCCGGAAACCCAGGGCCCGGAGCATCTCCAGCACCCCGGAATGGGTGCCGGGGGTGGGATGGAGCGACTTGCGCGGCAGGGACTGGAAAAAGCTGAGATGGTACAGGATGGCGGTAAGCCCTCTTTTACCCACTTCCCGGGGATCCACCATGCGCAGGGACCCCGATGCGGCATTGCGTGGATTGGCGAGTGGAGGAAGGCTTTCGGCCGCCCGCTGTTCGTTGAATTTTTTGAAAATGTCTTTGTTGATCATGACCTCTCCCCGGATTTCGGCCTGTCCGATGCCATAGGAGGAAAATTTGGCGGTTAGAGGAATGGCCCGGATCTGGCGGACATTTACCGTGATCTCCTCGCCGGTCTCTCCGTCTCCCCGTGTCGCTCCCCGGGTGAGGGTGTCCCCCTCGTAAATCAGGGAGATTCCGGCGCCGTCAAATTTGGGTTCCACGCAATATTCCAGGTCCTTCAGGCCGGTGCTTTCCCGGGCCCTTTTGTCCCAATCGGTAAGGTCCTGCTCATTATAGGAGTTTTCCAGCGAAAGCATGGGTACCCGGTGAGCTACGGGAGGGAAGGCCCTGGTCAGGCCTCCGGCTACCCGCTGGGTGGGGGAGTCGGCTTCCACGACCTCAGGATGGCTGGCTTCCAGGGCCTTCAGCGCGGCAAAAAGGCGGTCGTACTCCGCATCCGAGAGGACCGGATCACTTT
>DATKSX010000286.1:0-5814 GCA_035531415.1 Chitinophagaceae bacterium | reverse complement strand
CTTCTTGGAATTGAGGATATCAAAAAGAAGGTCCTTGTTGAACAGGTAGATCCCCATGGAGGCCAGATAAATCTTCCCGGAAGCACGCATCTCCTCTCCAACGTCTGAGGACCAGTCCTGGAGGATGTCGGCCTTGGGCTTTTCAATGAAGGAAGTGATGTAATGTTCAGCGTCGGTCTTCATGATCCCGAAATCAGAGGCTTCCTTTGGGCCCACGGGTATGGTAGCGATGGTGATCTCAGCGCCGCTATTCCTGTGGCGATCGATCATCACCTGGAAATCCATTTGGTAGAGCTGATCGCCGGACAGGATCAGCACATAATCTGCGGCATAATTATCGATATGGTGCATGCACTGGCGAACGGCATCTGCCGTGCCCTGATACCATTTTGGATTGTCCGGGGTTTGTTCGGCAGCCAGGATGTCTACGAAACCGTTGTTGAAATGGTCGAAATGATAGGCATTCTTGATATGCTTGTTGAGGGATGCCGAATTGAACTGAGTCAGCACGAAGATTCTCTTCAGCCCCGAGTTGAGGCAGTTGGAGATAGGTATGTCGACCAGACGGTATTTCCCCGCAATGGGAACGGCCGGTTTGGAACGGCTTTTGGTCAGGGGATAAAGCCTGGTTCCCTGGCCCCCGCCCAGGATGACGGATATCACGGATTCTGGCATGACCAATGGTTATTTTATTTGTGAATAAAGGGAGATATAGGTGGCTGCCGACTGGTCCCAGGAATGATCCAGTTTCATCATGACCTTTCGCAGGGCCTGAAGTCTCCTGGGGTTCTGATAAAGCTCCAGGGCCCTTTTTATAGAATAACATACATCCCACACAGAAGCCTGGTCAAACCGGATGCCGAACCCACCGGGGTCCCCAAAATCTGTCACAGTATCCCTGAGGCCCCCGGTGCTGTGTACCATTGGCATCGTACCGTATCGAAGGGCGTACATCTGGTTCAGTCCGCAGGGTTCCACCCGGGAGGGCATCATCAAAAAATCACTTCCGGCATAGATCAGGTGGGATAAATGTTCCTGGTACCCGATATATACGTTGAAATTACCCTCATGCCGCCACTTGAAATCGTTCAGGAGCCATTCCAAATGAGGGTCCCCGCTGCCCAGAACCAAAAAAGAGGCTGCGTTTCCAGTTTCGTAAAGGGACCGGCCGATGATGTCCGTCAGCAGGTCGGCTCCCTTTTCCGCCACCAGCCTGCCCACAAAGGAAAAAAGCGGCTTGCCCGGATCCAATCCAAAGGTATGGCAAAGGCTTTCTTTATTGATTTTTTTACCCGGTCCGGACTGGGTCAACCCGAAATTTTTTTCCATCATCGGGTCGGTCTCCGGATCCCAGACCCGGGTGTCGATGCCATTGAGGATTCCGCTGGACTTGGCCCTTTCGGTGCGGAACAGGGAATCCAGCCCGGCCGCAGCGAAAGTAAGCTCCTCCAGGTAGCTGGGGGATACTGCAGTCAACCTCCAGCAGCTCTTGATTCCGGCTGCGAGTGGATTGATCAGGCCGCCCCAGTCCAGCATGCCAGACCGCCACAGGTCGAATCCGGGGATATAATTTAAATGGTCCCACCCGAACTGTCCCTGATACTGGGCATTATGGATGGTCAGCACGGTCGGGATATCGCGTAATTGCTGGTACCTGAAACTGTGGGCCATCATGAACGGCACCAGGCCGCTGTGGTGATCGTGGCAATGGACGATATCGGGTTGGTGGTGCCACTGGGAAAGCCAGTCCAGCACTGCGATCTGGAAGGCGGTGAAACGCTCCGGATCATCGGGATAGCTGTATACCCGTTCCCGGTCCAGCAGGCCGGGGATATCAAGCAGGTAAAGGTCGAAGCCCAGGCGGTTGGTCTTTTCCTTCAGCACGTTGAAATGGAACCAGGTCTGCCCCAGCCAGCTGCCCCCCTGATGGACCAGGTCAAAAGCGTTGTCCAGCAAAAAACCCGTTTTGTAACAGGGCATCACCACCTTGGAGATCCATCCCAGCTCATGCTGGTATTTGGGTAATGCCCCGACCACGTCTCCCAATCCCCCCACCTTCGCTACTGGATAGCATTCCGCACTAATATGAAGTACTTCCATTCTGCCTGTAAATTTAGGGCTTGGACCCGATCCCTCAAGAACTAAAATCCGGTTGGAAAAGGGCCTGGCAGCCGGAATCCGGACCGTCCTATTTCCGCACCGGGGATGGGGCTGGTTTTGCCCGTTCATACTGCTTTGGCCAGGGAAGGTCGGCCCCCAGGGCCTGGGCGGCATGGAGGGGGAAATAAGGGTCCCGCAACAGTTCCCGGGCCATGATGATGAGGTCCGCCTTCCCCTCTTCCAGGATCTGCTCGGCCTGAAACGGGTCGGTGATCATGCCCACAGCGCCGGTCGGAATGCCGGCCTTTTTGCGGATTGCAGCAGCAAAGGGAACCTGGTATCCCGGTGCCGCCGGAATGGGGATATTGGGGAGGATTGCCCCGGAGGAGCAATCCACCAGGTCCGCCCCAATCTCCCGCAAACGGTTGCAAAGCGTTATGGACTGTTCCAAATCCCAGCCTCCATCCGCCCAATCGGTTGCGGAAATCCGGACAAAAAGAGGCAGCCGTTCCGGCCAGGCCTGCCGCACTGCTGCGGCAACCTCCAGGACCAGCCGCATCCGGTTCTCCAGGCTTCCCCCATATTGGTCCGACCGCTGATTGCTCAGCGGGGAAAGGAACTCATGAAGCAGGTACCCATGGGCTGCATGAATCTCGATCACATCGAAGCCAGTTTCCAGGGCCCTTCCCGCGGCCTCAACAAAGCAATTCCGGATCCAGTCGATGCCCTCCTGATCCAGGGCTTGGGGCGGTTCGGTATTTTCCCGGAATGGCAGCGGGCTCGGTGCGGGGCAGATCCAACCACCCGATTCCAGGGGAATCTGGGCATTCCCTTTCCATGGGGAACTGTGGCTTCCCTTCCTTCCGGCATGGGCGAGCTGGATCCCTGCAATTGCCCCCTGGTTGTGGAGAAAGGCCGTGATCCGCTGCAGCATGGGGATATGGCCGTCCAGGTAGATCCCCAGGTCATCCGGGGAAATCCTGCCCTCCCGGCAAACGGCGGTCGCTTCGGTGAATACCAAGCCTGCACCTCCGACTGCCCTGCTGCCCAGGTGGACCAGGTGCCAGTCGGAGGCAAAGCCATCCTGGCTGGAATATTCGCACATCGGAGAAACCATGATCCGGTTTCGGGCCTCCAGGGACCTCAAACGGATGGGAGAAAAAAGCCGGGACATAGAAAGTAGAATCTGGTTGAAGAAATCAAATATAACCTGAATCCGGGTCCGGTTAACGCGCCTCCCTTTTAGGATGCGGAAACCCCTGCTTCCGGCTCATCCATTTTTCCCCCAACCTGCCCGAATTAATTTGTAAATTTCCTGGCCTGATTGCGCGCATCTTCAAAATTTATCCCATGCACCGGTTCCTTTCCCTGAAATCCCTGTTGTTCCTCGCAACGATCCTCGGCCCTGGCCTTTCCATTTCCTTTGCCCAAAGCGGAACCATCGGTTCGTTTGAGGGCAAAACCAACCTCGACCAGCCAGCCCGGAAGGGATCGGTGGTTTATGATGCCAACCTCCAGCAATACACCCTTTCCGGATCGGGGGACAATATGTGGTTCACCCACGACCAGGGATATTTTGTCTGGAAGAAAATGACCGGGGACTTCATTCTCCAGGCCCAGCTGGCTTTTATCGGAAAGGGGGTGGAAGCCCATCGCAAGACCGGATGGATGATCCGGAACTCCCTGGACTCCGGGTCAGCTCAGGTGAGCGCGGTAGTCCATGGAAACGGGCTGACCAGTCTCCAGTTCCGGAGGGCTCCTGGGCTCAACACCGAAGAAATCCAGATGGGGATGCTCCATCCTTCCCTGGTTCAGCTGGAACGGAAGGGCGGGCATTTCATCATGGCGGTAGCCCGGGATGGGGATACCCTTCAGCGCGTCCGCCTGGACACCATGGCCCTTGACGGACCAGTCTATGTCGGAATATTCATTTGCTCCCATAATCCGGCGGTTACGGAAAATGCGGTTTTTCATAATGTACGGATCATCGTGCCCGCGCCCGGCAATTTCGTGCCTTACCGGGATTATATCGGAAGCAACATGGAGATCATGAATGTGAACACAGGGTATCGGAAAATAATTTACCGCTACAAGGGGTCTTTCCAGGCCCCCAACTGGTCCAGGGACGGAAAATACCTTCTTTTCAACCAGGAAGGATTGCTTTACAAATTGTATTTCTCCGGGGGCAAACCAGTCCAGCTGTTTACCGGCAGCGCGACAGGCAATAACAACGACCATGTGATTTCCTTCGATGGTAAAACCATTGCGATCAGCAACCAGAGCGCTGCTGCCGGGCATGCTTCACTGGTCTATACCCTTCCCATAACAGGTGGAAATCCCGTGCTGCTTACCCCTCAGGGTCCCTCCTATGCCCATGGATGGTCCCCCGACGGCAAATGGATCGTTTATACCGGCCAGCGCAAGGGGGAATTTGACATCTACCGGATGCCAGCCACCGGAGGCACCGAGACCCGGCTCACCGATGCCAAAGGATTGGATGACGGATCGGAATACAGCCCGGACGGAAAATATATATATTTCAATTCCGAAAGGACCGGCCTGATGCAGATCTGGAGAATGCGCCCCGATGGCTCCGGCCAGGAGCAGGTCACCCATGACGGATTAAATGACTGGTTCCCGCATATTTCACCCGATGGGAAATGGATCCTGTTTATTTCCTTTTCCACGGAAGTAAAATCCAACGACCATCCCTTTTATAAGCAGGTCTATCTGCGGCTGATGCCTGTATCCGGAGGTGAGCCCAGGGTCATCGCCTATGTGTACGGCGGTCAGGGGACCATGAACACTCCAAACTGGGCTCCGGACTCCAGGCATATCGCCTTTGTCAGCAATAGCGCGGACATTCCCTGATTTCGTTAGAGGAACGTTAATTTCCGCTTCGGACCTTCCTGCTCCCGGAGGGTTCCGCCCTGTATCTCAGGCTTTTCCTT
This sequence comes from Chitinophagaceae bacterium, assembly GCA_035531415.1. Taxonomy (GTDB): domain Bacteria; phylum Bacteroidota; class Bacteroidia; order Chitinophagales; family Chitinophagaceae; genus JANWKA01. The sequence goes on along the minus strand of DATKSX010000286.1, from coordinate 763 downwards.
CCCTTCTCCCGCCCAAGCCGCGAGGCTCCATGCCCCATGGCACCATATTTGAACACCATTACAGGAATTAAATCTGCATCCAATGAAACGGATCCTTATTTGCATTTTGCTGATGACCGGGATTGTTTTCGCTCAGCCCGGCTTCTCCCAGGTCAGCGTGCATGTTAACGTGGGCATTCAACCGGCATGGGGTCCTGCAGGATATGGATATGCGGAGTATTATTATGTTCCTGATATCCACGCTTTTTATTGGGTGCAGAACCAGGAGTTCGTCTATTTTAACGGATACCAGTGGATCTATTCCCCCTATCCGCCCCCGGGTTATTCGGATATAGACCTGTTCAATTGTTACAAGGTGGTGATCAACAGTCCGAGGCCCTGGCTCCGTTATCATTACTATGCTGGCCGGTATGACCGGTTCAGGGGCTTTCATGGGCAGGCGGCATTGCATCCTGATTTCGATCACCGCGGATACGCCGAAAGAGGCCGGGTGGAATCAGGCAACCGCAGGGGACCCGTTTATGCGCCCAGACAAGGGCCAACCCATGCCCCCAGGCAACAGGGGATTCAGCGGAATCAACCCGTCCGGCAACCCCATGGTGGATACCGATCAGCCCCCCAACAGCCTCGGCAGGCTGTCCAGCAGCCAAGAAGTTTTTCCAACAGGCCGAACAGCCCTGCTCCAGCAAGGTCGAATTCCAGAGCCAGCCAGGGTCACCAGGGTGGAAACCAGCGGCACGGCAGGTAACATTCCGGAACGGTC